>CAXBFV010000269.1:0-2555 GCA_963974985.1 uncultured Gammaproteobacteria bacterium
TAAATTATATTGAGAACCCATATATTGTTGGTCTAAAGCAAATACATATTTTGAGTTTGGAGAAATAGCATTGGCCATTGGACCAGATGATCCCGCATCTACTGAATGCCATTTTTTAGAATCAGTATTCCAAAAGTAAAGTTTATATCCCATAGAAGCCATAACCTCAGAGTTGTCTTTGACAAGTTTAAAGTTTGGTAAACCACCCATTGCACTTAGGCAGCCGTTAGGAAGAGGGCCTTTATATGGATTAGCTTCATAATATTTACTTTGATTATCATGTGCGGCACACCATGACACAAAACGTTGGCTCTTTTGACCTGTTTCGGTATTTACTTGATAAATATTTAAGTATTTATCGGCAGCAAAATAATTCTTTAAATTAGGGGTGACAATTTCACCATAAGTAGGAAACCCAGGGTTAAAGGTTTTAAGTACATTGCCTGCAACATCCTCAATATAAACTTCGTTGGTTTTATCATTTTGAACCATGATGTTTGTTGAATCAGGAATAAAGTAAGCAGAGTAAATATTCACGGGTTTAACTGTCACGACTCGAGAGGTTTTCTTTTTTAAATTCCAAACATAAGCACGACGATTAGAGTTTGTCGTTAATGCATATTCACCATTTGAGGAGAGTGAGATAGTCGTGACTCGACTATTTTGGAGGCTCTCAGTTTTTTTATTTATTGCATGCTTATCTGATGAACAGCCAAGTAGAAATAAAAAAGAGCAGAAAATAACTGCCAATTGAATAGTGCGTTTTTGCATTAGAAGTTTTCCTTAAGAAATAGTATAGGTACCAAAGAAATCAAAAGAACCACCTTTTGATTGTCCTTTTGAAAATAAGTAGTTTGTATAAACCCAAGTCGCCATTTCTTTACTCGGGAATAACATGCCTGAGTGATCCACACATAAAGCAGCATGAGGCTGACCATTTACAAGAACAGTAGGATATTTATTTTGTTGCTCAGCTGGTATCTGGCTTAAAGGAACTGTTTGATTGCTTTGGAAAAGCTTTTTAGAGGCAATCATATTTTGTGCGTCTAAGCCTTTAGGTCCTACATGACCCATGGCATCTGCTGGATAATCAGCGGGATCAAGCATAAGAATCGTCAAGAATAAAGTTAGGAAATCTTCCCAAATATCATCGGCTTGCTTTGATACTTGGTAAAGCGTATCAATCATATCAGGTGGTGTGAATAGTTTTCCAGAACCGATTTCATAGCTTTCTTTTAGTTTGTTCACGACACTCATAACTTGGCCATAAGTGGCAACACCAGATTTAATGTCTGGGTAAAGTCCAGGCATAAATTCTTTAAGTTTAGTCGCTTGAAGTTTCAAGTTTTCTGCCGTCACACGAGTGACACCTTGATAGTAGAAGTGTCCATTTGATTTGTGCCAGAATTGATAAAGTTCTTCAAGATTTTCTTTACTATAAGTTATCCAACTTACTGGATAAGTGAAGAGATTGGCTAAAGCATAAATGCTCTTAAATTCAACCGTCTGTCCAAGCTCTTGAGTTAAGAAAGGCTGAATCATTGTCAGTGGCATGGAGCTTGCTGCAAAAACAAGTCCGGCTGCCGGATCGTTTGCTTTTGAAGTGGCGATATCAACAATGAGTTTATTTGCCTTAGGGTTAAGGTACTCTTCAACATCACCGCCAGCAATACTGGCAAGTTCACCATAAAATTCTTCATGACTGTTTTTTAATACTTGAGCAAAATTATAGGCAATAGCTTTCATAACTATGTTAAAGCTCAAGCCGCTTGGAAGACTTTTGTAGTTCTCGGTTGCTATAAACCTGGCTTCTGGATTTGTGAGATAATCATTAATAGCCGCTTTTGCATTAGCCTTTGCTTCTTTTATTTTTTGAGTGTTATAAATCTCACTTTCTGTGACAGGCATTGGCCCAAGAATATTATCCAATGGTGAATACATGATCGTGGCTTTCTTCATGCCTTTTTGTGCGTGAGGGAAATTGTAACCATAATCAACCGTTTGACCATTTATTGTCAGAGGTGTAAAAGTGGTTTCTGTCGTATTAAATGATGTATCTGGAATTGCTGGCTCCCAAAGGAAAGCATGATCCACCATTTGTCCTGATTGACCTAATTCATTTAGTGTTCTGATTAATACTTCATTTCCTAATGAATGGGCGACGACATTAACTTTAATGCCAGCAGCCTTAAGCTGCTTAACCATGCCTGCAACTTTCTTAGCGGGGAAAGTACTCATACCAGGTGCAGCCATATAATCCTGAGCATTAGGATTTCCTTGCCATGCTATTTGTACAACACGACTGTACTTGCAGTAATCTGTGCCATCAAAGCCGGCACCTTGATTTAGGTTCTGTTCAAGCTGAACTTGCCACTTATGTGCGCCAGATCCAATAACTTCTGTCTCAGGCAATAAACTATTCTCAGCAGATTTAGCATTTGTTTTTTCATAAGTAGTGAGCGCAAGTGTAGATTTTTTGTCACCTGAAACAGCCATCAATCGACCTTCAATTGGGCCTTCACTTTCAATTCCCATAAAACCTTCAGGTAAAGTTT
>CAXBFV010000270.1:0-2550 GCA_963974985.1 uncultured Gammaproteobacteria bacterium
AGGACCAATTAGGGACTATTCTTTCCTCATGGAAGAGTGATGAGTTAATTGAGCTCCCTCAAATTGAACTTACCCTTGAATCCGAAAAACGTAATGAAGGAGAAGTAGTCACGGTTTATTTAAGTGCTGCTCAAAATGAAATCGGCACACTGACCTTAAAAGCCAATGCAAAAGATAATGATGAATCTTGGAATATTGAGTTTAATATTCGTGACTCACAAAGAGAGTTAGCACTTTTTGCATAATTACACCTGTACCCTGACTTATCTTCTATAAGGTATATACTTATCCTCTATAAGATATATACCTAATTTAGCCCAAATCAAATGAAAAAAATAATTCCCTTACTCGCTTTGTTTGTTTTTACGCTCTTCCCGCTTGTCTCTATGGGGCAAAAAAATATTTTAACGCCTCATGCCAATACGTCAGAATTACAACAAATTCAAGATACACTATCACAAGCAGGTCATTTACAAGGCGACTTTACGCAAACTCGTTATATCACATTGCTATCCTCGCCTTTAGTCTCTTCTGGCACCTTTTCACTTTCAAAAAAGACAGGTCTTATTTGGCAACAGATTAAGCCTTTTCCTTCGAAACTCGAAGTAACCGCTACAAAACTTATCCAGAAATTGGGAGATAACCCAGCCACGATCATGACTAAAGAGAAGCAACCTATTATTTTCTCATTCACCAATATTTTTCTCTCCATATTTAAAGGCAATACCGAACAGGTAAAACAATATTTCAAGATTCATCTTACCGGTGATAAAAGCAAATGGACAATCACTTTAAAGCCAAAGAGCGCCCCTTTAAATAAGGCCATATCAAGCATTCAATTGTCTGGAGAAAAATACGTTAAACAAGTCATTATTCATGAGCAAAAAGGTAATAAAATGATCATCCAGTTTTCCAATGTTCGAGCAATCTCTGCAAAAATAAAAAAAGGTACTTAAGGTACTCATGTTGAATTGGAAACACTTATCTAAGCCTGCAAAATACCGATTTATAATCTGGTTAATGTTAACCAGCGTCCTTGTTTTTGTTTTTACACGTCTTATTTTTACAGGCTTCCCTGTGAATACAAATGTCTTAGACCTACTTCCAGGGGGCATTCAAAATCCTATTACTGCACAAGCCAGTCAAAAATTTTCAAACACCTTAGGCAATAAAGTTGTTTTTTTAATTGGCAATGAAAGTAAAGCTAAAGCCATATTATCTGCTGATCTCTTCTATAAAAATCTCTCTCAACGCGCATCACCCGCCGCGCATCAAAAACTTTTTCTAAAAATTAATTACAAAATGGATGCCTCATCACAACAAGCTTGGGGAAAATTTTATTTCCCTTATCGGTTAAACCTATTAACAGCAGAGCAGCAGCACACGCTCTTAAAAAATAAAGCGTCCACAATTGAACAAGCAGCAATCATGAATTTATACAGCCCCATGGGCATGACAAATTCTGAATTGATGAAAAAAGACCCCTTCTTTTTATTTCAAAAATACCTGATGTCTATGCCAAAACCTGCCCGCCATATTGAGCTTTCTCAAAATAGGCTTATGGTAAAAAGTGGTGACCGTCAAACACCGCGCTGGTACGTCATGATTACCACGGAATTAAAGGGTGATAGCTTTTCAATTGCCACCCAAAATAAAGTCATTCACTTAATCAATCAAAGTGAAAAAATGACCAAAAACCTTTATCCAAAAACACATTTCATACAAACCGGCATGTTGTTTTATGCGCACTCAGGCGCTAAAAAGGCACAGCAAGATATTTCAACCATTGGTTTAGGGTCATTGATTGGTATTGTTCTTCTCATCCTTTTAACTTTCCGCTCCTTATCCCCTCTCTTATTGACCTTATTCTCAAGCGCCATTGGATTTATCGCCGCTTTTGTCATCACACAATGGGCCTTTGGTACGGTGTATCTCTTTACCTTAGCCTTTGGCGCCAGTTTAATAGGCATCTCAGTGGATTATGCTTTTTTCTACTATGCCGATAGATTGCTGGGTGGCAATAAATGGCATCCCTTAACAGGCCTAAAGAATATTATTATGGGCATTAGTTTAGGCCTATTAAATATTGTACTGGCCTATGCCATTATTTCTTTTACGCCATTTCCTGGTATCCAACAATTGGCTGTTTTTGCAATGGTTGGATTAAGCATGGCATTTGCAACGGTTGTTTGTGCATTTCCTTTATTGCTCAAAGCTCGAGTATCCACATTCACCCCCCCAATTTTAAAGCTTACCAATCGCTATTTACATTTCTGGCAAAGTGTCAGTACCAAAAAACTCATTGCGCTCTACACGCTTATCGCCATTGTCTCCACAGTGGGAATTCTACAACTTCACATCAATGATAATATCCGCATACTCGAAAACGCACCTCAACAACTCAAAGCCAATGAAAAAGACCTTAAGAAAATTATTGGTAGTGATATTGGCATGAATTTTTTTGTGATCGAAGGTAATACCCCTACACAAGTATTAATAAATGAAACCAAACTGACTCAGAAACTGAAACAGTCTTTTCAAAAAGTGGCA
>CAXBFV010000271.1:0-2546 GCA_963974985.1 uncultured Gammaproteobacteria bacterium
TTCGCTGAGATGCCTACTTTAAATTTTTGTTCAGTTTGTTCAAGTAATTGCTTGTTCCAACCCACACTTGCTTTGGCAGATTTAAGTTGGTCTTGGGCCTGAAGAATATTAAAATACGTTGTGGCTGTATTAAGTATTAGTGACTGTCGGTTTTGGGCCAAGATTAGAGCGTCAGCCTTGAATTGATATTGTGATTGGCTGTAAGTTTTCCAAAGGCCCCAGTCAAATAATGTTTGACCAATAGTGATGAGCGGGTTAGGGTTGGCAGAGAAATAGTGTTCCTTGCCAGTAGTGGGTTTTGGAGAAATCGCAGCATTGTATTGAAGGCCTGCTTGTAGTTGCACATTGGGCAGTAATGCACCTAATGCAATGGGGATATTTTCATAATTGGCCTGAAACGTTGCATCAGCTGCTAAGTAACTGGCATTGTCTTTCTCAGCAATTTTATAAACGGCTAATAAGTCATAATTTTTAGGGGCATCTTTTGCAAAACCTATCGTGCTTGAAAGTGCGATAGAGGCGACCACTGCCGTGATGACTAAACGTCGCCCATTATTCTTGTGAGTATAACTTTTGCCAATATTGTTTTTCACTGATAGTTCTCCAATTAAAATACAAATTTTTCAGGTTGAACGGCTTCTTTTAAAGGAACAACTGAGGTATCAAATAAACTCTTTTGAGTCCATTGATCTTTTTCTTTTTTGATTAAGATGCCTTCCATTGTATCACCAGTACCTAGAATACAAAAAAGACGACCATTTTCAGTGAGTTGTTTTTTGAAGTTTTCAGGTAGCAGAGGGAGCGCGCCATTGATAACAATAAGGTCATATTTTTTAGTAGGCTCCCAGCCTTGGGCGGCATTTCCATGATGGTATTTTACATTATAAATATTAAGTGCTTTCAAGCGATATTTAGCTTTCTTCACAAAGTCTTCATGGATATCTACGGTTGTAACGCTATCGGTAAGCATAGCAAGGAGGGCGGTAAAGTAGCCACTTCCTGTACCAATTTCTAAGACGTTGTCAGATTTCTGAGCTTTAATGGCATTAAGAATTTGAGCTTCAACTCTAGGGGTGAACATTTTTTCGCCATAGCCTAGTGACACTTCCATGTCTGTATACGCAAAGGCTTTCATGGTTTCAGGCACAAATTCTTCTCGGGAAACTTTTAAAAGTACGTCAGTAATAGTTGGGTCAAGGTTTCCAAGTATGTGAATTTGTTGTTTGATCATATTAACTTTGGCTGTTGAAGTTGTCATATTTAAAATTAAACCTTTTAAGTGAAGGGTTTGATGTGTGAATTATAGCATCATGGAAGCGGGGATAACATCATCAATAGTGCGGTGATTCTCGTACTTTTTTGACGACTTGAATGCAAAGACTACGAAGACGTTTCTTGATCTCAGGTTGAAGTTCTTCAAACTGCTCTTGAAGCTTGTAATAAGTCATGAGGTTTCGCCCCTTTGAATCCATCGAAGACACGCGGTACTTGGGCACCATTTGGTTTAGCATGAGTGCCATAATGTCCTGCAAACTCACGGAATCACAGGGTACTTTTTCCGTGCCCTCAGCGATCAATGCCTTTAAGGTTGAAATAGCCTCAATTTCAGAATGATTATGGAGTGTCCCCGCATTCTTTTGAAAGAGGTCATCTAAGTATTTTAATGCATCATCTTTAGCTAGTTTCAATTTGGCTCTCGCTTTATCTATTGGAAATAATATTGTTCCATATTAGTAAACTTAGAACATTTTTGAGGAATTGCCAGAATGAGTGATTGCTATTATGAGAAAAGTTCCATAGAATTCTGCGGGTCTTTTGGAGAGTTTTATTCTGAAAAGGTTTGGAGAGATGGCCGAGCGGCCGAAGGCGCACGCTTGGAAAGCGTGTATACGGTAACGTATCAGGGGTTCGAATCCCCTTCTCTCCGCCATTTTCTTAAACCGCTCTGTTTTTATCCCTTATTTATCAACAAGTTAAATTTTATTTTCGTTTTTAATATGAAACGATACCGTCAATAGTACCGTCATAAATTTGAAAATAATTTAAATTAGTTTTTTTTGACTCTTATTGAACTATTTTTGTCGTCCCAGTTTTAAACACTATCTTAAAGATATTTGGCATTACTTTTTTGATCTAAGGTGTTTTAGTATTGATGCTTTTTAATGATCCATGATTACCACTTATGTATGATATGATTTTTCTAAAAAGATATAAGGTTTTCGTATGACTAAAATATTAGGATCTTTTTTTCTGGTTTTGTTGATAGCTTCACCTTTAGCTTTTGCGGGTAAAGTTAATCTTAATTCAGAGCTTAAAAGCGCAATGTCTGCATTTTATGTTCCAGTTGCCGGTATTGCCATTATTGATGATTGGAAAATACAAAAAGCATTTGCTGTCTCTTCTGATAAAAGAATCCAGGCCTCAAATGATTCACTTTTTCAGGCCGCTTCTATTAGCAAGTCAGTAACGGCTTATGCAGCGTTAAAGTTAGCAAGTGAAGGTAAGATCATAGTTAATGAAAGTGCGAACAAGTACCTTAAAGGCTG
>CAXBFV010000272.1:0-2537 GCA_963974985.1 uncultured Gammaproteobacteria bacterium
AACTTTAAGCGTATCCTCTAAGGACTCCCCTTTCTTTGCTAGGGAAGTGCTTCCGGGTTCTGAAAAACCAATTACGTTACCACCCATACGATAAATAGCTGACTCGAAAGAAAGTCTTGTTCGAGTTGAAGCTTCAAAAAAACAACAAGCAATAACCTTATTTCTCAAAGCGCTTTGATCAGGCCAGCGTTTAAGTAATTGCGCCTCATCTAAAATAGCATTGATTTGCGTGGCATCGAGATCTAAGATAGAAATAAGGTTTTTATTTTTAAACAAGATTATGCTCTTTATAATTAAATTACATTCATCATATCAAAAGGCCAATCCATAGTGTATGCAATTCTTTTAACGGGTGGTATTGCCAGCGGGAAATCTACTGTCAGAAAGCATTTTGAATCTCTGGGTATTGAAACCGTTTGTGCCGATAAAGTTGCACGCCTCACTGTTAAAAAAGACTCTCCTCCACTTAAAAAAATTAGTGATTATTTTGGTAAAGAAGTATTGAATTCCGATCAAACCCTGAATCGCAAAGCGCTCGGCAAAATTATTTTTGAAAACTTAAATAAAAAGAAATGGTTAGAAAATTTATTACATCCCATTATCCGTAATGAAATAAAACAACAGGCCGAAGCAGCCACTTCACCTTATGTTATTATTGATATTCCTTTGCTTACTCAAGAAAACATCAAAGATTATCATTATGCGAAATCTGTGATTGTTGTAACGATCGATCTAGCTGTACAGTTAGCACGGCTATGCCAACGTGACAATCTTTCAAAAGAAACGGCACAAAAAATTATTAAAAATCAGATTTCACCGGAAGAGCGTTTGAAGCTTGCCGATTATGTTATTCAGAATAATGGAAATGCCCAGGACCTCTTGAAGCAAATTAATTTATTGCATCAAAAGTTCATTTAAAAAACACCCATGACATCGCTACTTGATTGCAATATCCATAAAAAAATTAAAAATGGATCCTTCGGTCAAGCCGTAGGATGAAGACCTTTTATCTCTTTTGCTTTGACTTTTATAAAAACTTTAATAGGCAGCCCTGACAAGTTTATGAATAGCTTTATTCTACCGTAACAGATTTAGCCAAGTTCCTAGGTTGATCCACATCGGTACCCTTTTGAACCGCAACGTGATAAGCAAATAGCTGTAAAGGGATCGTGAAAATAATGGGTGAAATAATAGAATCTACTTGTTCAATATTCATGATATGCGCATTTTCAATATTTAAATGATCAGCAACGGCATGATCTACAAAGACATAAAGCTCTCCACCTCTTGCTTGAACTTCCTGAAGGTTTGCTTCCAGCTTCTCAAGCAAAGCATCATTCGGCGCTACTGTCACAATAGGCATGTCTTTATCCACTAAGGCTAAAGGTCCATGCTTTAACTCCCCAGCAGGATAGGCTTCAGCATGGATATAAGAAATTTCTTTAAGCTTTAGCGCGCCTTCCATTGCTACAGGGTATTGAATCCCTCGACCTAGAAAAATAGTATGCTGTTTTTCTGCAAACTGATAAGACAGTTTTTGAATTTCATCATCTAAACCAAGTACGCGATTAATAATACCAGGCGCTGTTTTTAAAGCATCTGTTATTTCTTTAATACGGCTTACTGCAACATCTCTTGTTTGGGCTAAGGAGCAAGTCAATAACAGTAAAGCAACTAATTGTGTTGTAAAAGCCTTAGTAGAAGCAACGCCCATCTCAACACCTGCGCGCGTCATAAAAATAAGATCCGCTTCCCGTACAAGAGAGCTATTAGGTACATTACAAATACCGAGTGTTCCAATATAATTATCAAACTCTTTTGTTTGACGAAGTGCCGCCAACGTATCAGCAGTTTCGCCTGACTGCGAAATGGTTACGAATAAAGTATTTTTTGGCACCACTGCTTTTCGATATCTTATTTCACTGGCAATTTCGACATCACAGGAAATACCGGCAATCTCTTCAAGCCAATAGCGTGCCACCATACCGGCATGATAGCTGGTGCCACACGCCACAATTCTAATATGATCAGCTTGTTTAAATAAAGCTTCAGCCTTTGCACCAAATTTCTCAATTAAAACAGAGCCATCTTGAGCAATACAATTTTCAAATGTATTTGCCACTACTTCTGGCTGCTCGAATATCTCTTTTTGCATGTAATGCTTATATTGACCTTTGGAAGCGGCATCTTGAACTTGATTAAATTCAGTAATTTTATATTCTTTTAAGACGGCATCTTTATCATAAAGGGTGACAGTATCTTTTTTGATATCGACAATATCGCCTTCATCTAAGTAAGTGAAACGACGCGTTACAGGCAACAAAGAAAGACTATCTGAAGAAATAAAATTCTCACCCAATCCAAATCCAATTACAATGGGTGAGCCAGACCTTACCGCAATTAAACGATCAGGCTCATCTTTATTTAAGACAACTAAGCCATAAGCACCTTTTAACATCCCAACTACTTTATGCACTACTTGAACAGGGTTTGCAACAAATAGAAAAGGGGCGGTATTTCTACCGCCCCTTGGTTGG
>CAXBFV010000273.1:0-2513 GCA_963974985.1 uncultured Gammaproteobacteria bacterium
AACCAGCACCTGCAAGCTTGTATTTAGCCTTACGCACATCATGCACTGAACATAACAATAAATCCTGCTCACCCAAATATTTATTCTGGTCAACCACACCCAGTACATGCCAATAGGTTTCTAAACTCCAATCTTGAGTCATATATGAGGTCGCGCGCATCCCAAACTCATTCGGCTCACAGCTAATTACCAGCTGCCTATATTTACGGTAAGATTGCTGAATTTCTTTTGCTGTGGCTTCCCGACAATACATACACACAGGATGAGATATTTTATCCACGACAATAGCACCAGGAAGACAGCTATGACAATATTTAGACTTACATACCCAACACGCTCTGAGTGAAGACTTAAATCTAAGCTTAGTCTGACAATCAACCGTTGCACAGATGTCTCCACTCCCTATCATAACACCTCTTCCTGTGGCACCCACAGATACATTTCCACCTGTAGTGCCAGGCATATGTTGGGCAGCATGCGATTTATTATGAAGCCAAGTATTAAAACCCGCTAAGTCACAAGTTGGGCAAGGCGAGTCTTGACGAAGCCTGCATTTACAGGTACTGCAATGCTGATATTGCTGGCCATTGAATGCCCGCATTACTTTCTCGCTCTCTATGCAGCTATCACACAACTGATCCCTAATATTTCTGGGAAGACGCTCTGCATCATACGTCTTAGAACATCCACAACATTTTATTTTAAACATCTCATATTTCCCCTAACTACCTGCTAGCAACTGGCATTTGTGATCTTTCATTATTTCACCACGCCCATACAGCTGATAAAAGCTTCCCTAAACACTTGCCCCAAACCTAAACTCGCGATTTTTGCCATTTTCATCCGTCGTCATCGTCATAGAGGCTTCTTGCTTGCCACCCAAATACATTCCTTCTTTTCTTTGACTGTCTTGCACTTGCTCATCAAAATTAAAATCTAAGACGCCTACGATCTCTATATACTCTGGATAACATGCCAAGCTCACGTGTGTATCATTTTTTAAAGGCGTACGCATTTGTGCACTACCTAGCAAGTTCGGCATTGCTTTAACCTGACATGGCTTCAGTTCTTTAAACTCAGGAATCTTGACCCAGTAACACTTTGTGTCTTTTGCTAAATTATCCATGCTTAAGCCTGCTAGAACTTTGGATTTATTTTTTTCTACCTTATGTAAATATTGCGGCGCTTTATCTTCTTTTTTCTTACCATCTGAAGCGTCGACAATCAAGCCTTCAGTCATAAAATAACAGGGTAATGCAGGTACCTCCGGTAACATTTGATGCTCCTTTTGCTTTGACTCATCCATCAAACACCCTGCATACCCTATAGTATGACGAACTGTTTGATGGTTCCCCAATAACTCCTTACTTATAGGTAATTTTGACCCTTGAGTCGCCAATACAAAGCGCCACGTAGAGGACATAAGATTTGTCTTTTCTTTTGGAAATAAAGGCAGTGGTGTAAGCTTTGATTTCTCATCCAACATAGGCAACTGAAAATCTAACTTTCCATAAGGGAATAAATGTGTGGCAAAAAGTGGTAAGTTACTAAAAACTGTCTCTAACTGCTGACAGGGAGTTTGCCTTAACATAGTTTGTTTTAATAAATGCTTTGATTCCTTGTCTGCCTTATCTTTCACGGCTTCTGAAATGGGTAATATAGACGTGCAAAATCCCCTTTCTTCTTTTTGAGTCGTTTCTCCAGATGATTTCACATAGGTATTACTCGTTTGATAACCTGTTTGAGATTTGTGGATTACTTTCAATTCACTCAATGCTAATGACATCCAATCCATGGCTTTCATTTCAATTTTACTTTCTTCTTTAGGTTTAGCATCTAAAGCCTCAATCTGATAAGTAACGTCTTTAAACTTTGGCCATGCTACTTTGCTGAATTCTTTTGGTTCTTGCTCTGGGAATGTTGGTGATTTTGGATCTTTTTCTTGCAATATCTCATAATCAAAGCGAAGTCGCGCAGGATAAGATTTTAAAATAAAAATTAAGTAGTCATGCAAAGATGACTCCCCTTCTGTTGCAGCAAAAATAAGTCTGCGTTTTTCTTTATACTCTTTTAAATCCGGATCAACTTTTAACTCAAATAGTTTTTTTGAAACCAATGGTTTAAAAATATCTGCCATCACCTCTGTATAACTTTTATCTACAAAAACTTTCCGGACGCCTATTTGTTTTCCCCAATAAGCCAAAGGATCACAGAATGAAAATTGCAATTGATTACTAAATTCTCGCATTTCTACTTTGTTTGTCTTGGGATTCCATTTAAACGGAAACTGATCCATTTTTAAAGTCATCGGGTTATTTTGATTTAAGAATCCAGAAAGCAATAACTGCTGTTTTATGTTTTTTTTATTTTCATCCTCTAACTGTAATTTTTGCTGCACCATTAATTCTATTTTAACCGGTTGCTCTGTTTGCAAAAATGGCAGCAAATCTTTTAACGTCTTATGCTCAAAATATAAAGGCAGCAGCGTGCAACCACCTGTGAAGCCATAGGCT
>CAXBFV010000274.1:0-2512 GCA_963974985.1 uncultured Gammaproteobacteria bacterium
AGTCAGTTGCTTCAATCTATGGCGCAATGTCCCTTTAGGGCTGCCTTAAAGCATCGCTTAAAGATAGAAGCTTTCCCAGAATACTTAGAACCTTTAAATGCCATGCAGAAAGGTATTTTTATTCATGGGGTACTGGAAAAGGTTTGGAGGAGTATTCAGTCTTCTGTGCGTTTAGCTGAGCTCACTGAGTCCCAACAAAATGAATTAGTTATTCAATCTGTTCATGCGGTTATGCAGGATTTTAAGCAAGCCCCAGAATTTAACTATCTTTTTATGTTTGAAGAAGAAAGGTTAATAAAGGTAATAAACGAATGGCTTGATTATGAAAAGCAGCGTGTCGAATCTTTCGATGTAGTGGCGTGTGAGCAGGCGATTAGGATAAATTTAGAGGGTGTTGAATTAAAGCTTAGAGTGGATAGGGTCGATCAACTTTCTTCAGGAGGGTTGATCATTATTGATTATAAAACATCAAAAAGTTTAAGTATCCAGTCATGGATTAACACGCGTGTTAGTGAGCCTCAGTTGCCCTTATATGCGATTTTTCATGATGCTGATGCGATTGCCTATGCACAAGTTAATCATGCTAAGTTTTCTTTCACAAGTATTTCAAATATTCCGGGGTGGGTGACTGAAAAAATCCCAAAATCACTTTCAGAAAATACTCAAATTAGGAATTTTGATAATTGGGAAAACCTGTTAGATTTCTGGAGGTTAAACTTTTCTCAAAGTTTAATTGATTATAAAAAAGGGAAGTTAGATTTAATTCCTGGAGTGCATTGTCAGTTTTGTGAATTTTCAGATATTTGTCGAAAAGAGGTATATTGAGTTTATTGTGTTATAAAGAAGAAGGGTTCGTGATTTATGACAAAAAGGCTTGGCGATGAATTTGGTCAATTTCTTCCCAGCGTGGGTCATCATGAGCAAGAAGATGGGCAGATAAATAATCTCGTTCACTATTAAAAGAAATCTCATCGTTTTCAGTACCATAAACTTCCAGTAACTTAATTCGAACATCTATATTCTCAGGATAGTTGTCCAGGGTAGTCTGGAGGCATTTTTTTGCATCGAGTATCGAGCCTTCTTCTAAGAGAATCATAGCTTCGACTAGAGCTTCATTAACATTCATGCTGGGTATTTTGTTTTCTTGATAAGGTGAGAAGTTAGGCTCAATATGGTTTGAAGCGCCACTTCCAGAGGCTCTTTTCTTTGCCAATTGTGCACTTGGGTTTTGTGTATTTTTGCGGCGTTTTCGCCAAATATAAAGTAAAACAATGAAAAATAAGATGGCAATGCCCCATCCAAGATGGCTATTCTCTTTTTCTTGAGATACTTCTTTTTCTAAAACTTGAGTTTTCTCAACACTCTTTTCAATTGAAATATTAAAATCACTTTTTTGTATTTCATACTGCTGTTGAAGTGTTGAATTTTCTGCTTTTAACTTTTCAATATTTTTTTCTTGGGTGTCTTTATTAGTAATGGAGGGTGTCGTTTCAGCTGAAGTAGCTTTTAATTCTTCTGTTTTCACGGTTTCTTCAGGCGGTGTTTTTACGGTATTTAAATGTGCGCTTTGAGCTTCTTGAAGCAATGTTAACGCTTCTTTAACTTCTGCAGATGACGTCGGGAGCGTTAAGGTTTGCCCTTTTGCGACAATATTATTAATAATATTTGGATGGCTCTCTACATTTAAACCTTGTATCGCTTTGACCATATTAGAAGTTGTGACACCACTTTGTTTATGATTAATGGCAATACGCCATAAACTGTCACCTGAACGAACGGTATAGCCTGTAAGTGCGAAACTTGAAAAAGAAACAAGTAATATTAAGACAAACAGGAAAGGTTTAATGATTTTTTGAGTGCGCACGAGTGGCTCCTTGGAAAAGATTAGGTACATGGTAATAAAATCTAAGATAGGTGCCTATTTGTTATTATGTGTTTATTGCTATTTTATGGCTTTAAACCCATATTTTAGGTATTAAGCGCTTATTTAGATCTATTATGAAACCCAAGCTTGGTACCTTTACCTTAGTGCTCATTTCCTTAGCTAACATGATTGGCGGTATATTTTTGGTCCCCGCAGCTATGGCAAGCATTGGGAGCATTGCTTTATGGGGATGGGTTTGGACATTTATAGGTGTGATGGGATTGGCTTATGTTTTTGCTAGATTAAGTCGAGACTACTATCATAAAGGCGGAATTCTTAGCCAATCTGGAGAGGTGTTTGGTTTATCAGTAGAATTTATTTTAACCTTATCTTATTGGTTTACCTGCTTGGTTGGTAATGCGGCAACGGTGATTACGGCTACAGCAGGCATTGCCTATTTTTTCCCAAATTTAAATGAGCCACTTTATGCATTAATGACAAATTTATTTGTATTATGGCTTTGTATTTGGGTGGTTTATCGAGGGCTTTATTTTGCAGCCTTGGTAGAGGTAGTGGTGGCAATTGTGATGATTGCAGCCATTATTTTTGTGATTTGCATTGGATTACCAAGTTTTAAAATGATGCAAT
>CAXBFV010000275.1:0-2504 GCA_963974985.1 uncultured Gammaproteobacteria bacterium
CGGATGAGACCCGTGATATACTTTTAGAGAGCGCTTACTTTTGCCCTATTGGTATTGCGGGTAAGGCTCGAAAATATGGCCTACACACAGACTCTTCCCACCGTTTTGAAAGAGGGGTTGATCCTCAATTAGCGCATGTGGCGATGAATTATGCTACGGCAATTTTACTGGATATTGCTGGAGGTAATGCAGGCCCTGTAAGTGAGCAGGCGGTAGGAGCTGTCATGGCGCCGAAGAAGCCTATTTTGCTGCGTGCAGAAAAAGTAAATCGTGTGCTGGGCTGTGATTTTGATTCGCGATACATTGAAGAGACACTAAGAAGTTTAGGGTTAACGCTTTCAGAAGTTTCGGTTGGTGTCTGGGAGGTCCTGGCGCCTAGTTATCGTTTTGACATTAATATTGAAGAGGATTTAATAGAGGAAGTGGGTCGAGTTTATGGCTATGCGAACTTGCCTGAGAATTTACCTGTTATGGGTATGAATGTGCCTAAAATATCAGATCAAGAATTTGACTTAAATACGGCAAAACAAGTGTTTGTTCAGTGCGGATACCATGAGGTTATTAACTATAGTTTTATTGACCCTAAACTAGACGCAGCTTTCTTTGGCGGTGCGGGAATTACATTACAAAATCCTATTTCTAGTGAAATGTCAGTCATGCGTCAAAGTTTAATTCCAGGGCTATTGACTGCATTTAAATCAAATTTAAATCGTCAACAAGAGCGTGTGCGTATTTTTGAAGAAGGCGTCGTGTTTAATATAAACGAAGATAAGCGTACCGAAAGGTTGAAAATGGCAGGCTTAGTTTATGGGAATGTTTTTCCATTAGGCTGGAATTTATCTATAAAAAGTGATTTTTATACCGTGAAGTCTGATGTGGAAATGCTGCTTGGCGGTACAAAAAAAGTATTTGAGTGGCAGCCGCTTACTGATTGTGATTATTTGCATCCTGGAAAATCAGCGTCTATTTTATTGGGTGGCAAAATAATTGGTGTTTTGGGTGTGCTGCATCCAGAAATGATGAAAGTCATGCAAATTAAAGGACATGCGCCTGTCATATTTGAATTGTCTTGGTCTGATTTATCACAAAAAAGTGTGCCTGTTTTCCATGAAAGTTCAAAATATCCTTCTATTTCGAGAGATTTAGCATTAGTTGTCGATATTGAGGTTTCTTGCCGTGAAATCACAGATTGTGTGAGAGAAGCGGCGGGCAGCTTGCTTCAAGAAGTGAGTGTATTTGATGTATATCAAGGAGATAATTTGCCTAAAAATAAAAAAAGTATCGCCTTAAACTTGATTTTACAAGACTCTTCGGAAACACTTAAAGAAGAAGCAATTAATTTTGTTGTGTCACGTATTTTAACTCAAGCTGAGGAGAAAACGGGAGCAACTTTGCGGGAGTAGCGATGACCTTAACCAAGGCTGAACTCATTGATTCATTAATTGAAGACACTGATTTGCAGCAAAAAGAAGCTAAGGCATTCGTTGATTCTTTCTATGATGAACTTATCTCAGCCCTAGAGAATGGGTTTGATATTCGTTTATCTGGTTTTGGTAATTTCATATTACGAGATAAGTTGCCTCGCCCTGGGCGAAACCCTAAAACAGGTGAAGATGTTACCATTTCGGCAAGAAGAGTTGTGACATTTAAACCTGGTCAAAAGATGAAGACTATTGTGCAGGATAATTTGTCGAGCTAGGCTTATCCATTATTCAAAGATATCTTTTATATTTTTAAGGATTTTTAAATGTCAAGCACTTGGAAGTATCTTCCCTTAAGCTCATTACTTTTTTCTATTGGTTTAAATACGGCATTCGCTCAAACTGATTTACCCGTTAAGCATATTCAGAAATTCACACAAGCGGTTGATGTTGTACGTAATCTCTACGTAGAGCCTGTCACGGATGAAGAAATTTTAGACAGCGCTATTCAGGGTATGCTGGAGGCGCTAGATCCACACTCTACTTATTTAGATAAAAAAGAATATGCTGATTTAGGTGTTTCAACCAAAGGTGAGTTTGGTGGGTTGGGAATTGAGGTGACCACAGAGCACGGTGTGGTTAAAGTAGTTTCACCTATTGATGATACTCCGGCCCATAAAGCAGGTGTTGAGGCTGGAGATCTAATTGTTAAGATTGATGGTGAGTCGGTTAAGGGAATGACCTTGAGTGAAGCGGTAAGCAAGATGCGAGGCAAGAAAGGTACAGAGATTCATCTCACGGTTGTCAGAGCGGGGGAGAGTAAGCCTATAAAAATGACGATTGAGCGAGATATTATTAAAGTAAAAAGCGTTAAAACAAAAGTGCTTGATAAGGATTATGGGTATATTCGTATTAGCATGTTTCAATCGGTGACAGGTCCTGATCTTCTTAAAGCTATTAATAACTTAGAAGATGAGACGAAAGGTAAGTTGAAGGGGATTGTTTTAGATCTTAGGAATAACCCTGGTGGTGTGTTGCAAGCAGCAGTAGATGTGGCGGATGCTTTTTTAGATGTGAATAGGT
>CAXBFV010000276.1:0-2488 GCA_963974985.1 uncultured Gammaproteobacteria bacterium
ATGAGCAAACCATTGTTTCTGAACTCAATAATGCGCAAGGAAAAGTCATTGATATGGGCGGATATTACCACCCTAATCTTGCCAAGGTTTCAGAGGCCATGCGCCCAAGCCAAACCTTTAATGCAGCCATATCAGAAGCCACAAAAATCAAAGCTACTGCACTATGAAACCTCAAGATAAGCTAAAAAAGCAAGTTGCCGAAGCTGCCATTAAATACATCGAACCCGGCATGGTGGTTGGGGTTGGCACAGGCAGCACGGTAAACTTTTTTATTGAAGCCCTCGGCCAAATTAAAAATAAAATTGAGATGGCTGTTTCAAGTTCAGATGAAAGCTCCAAACGCTTACGGAAACTAGGGATCGAAGTCGTCGATCTTAACTATCCTTCTGCTGTTGATATTTACGTTGATGGCGCCGATGAAGCGACAATCCACAAACAGCTTATTAAAGGTGGCGGTGCCGCGCTTACACGCGAGAAGGTTATTGCCGCGGTCGCTAAGAAATTTGTTTGCATCATTGATGACTCTAAATTAGTTGACACCCTTGGCACCTTTCCACTTCCTGTGGAGGTTATTCCTATGGCACGTGGACACGTGGGTCGAGAGCTTGTAAAACTTGGCGGGCAACCTATTTACCGTGAAGGTGTTAAAACCGATAATGGTAATATTATCTTAGATGTTCATAATCTTGAAATTTTAGATCCTAGCAAACTTGAAACTCAAATCAATCAAATTACCGGTGTCGTGACGAATGGTATATTTGCATTAAGGCCTGCGGATGAGGTGCTTATTTCAAGCGATTCAGGAATTAAAAAATTATAAAAGCACAAGATTTTTGCATTAAACGCTTCAGCTAGTCCTGATTTACTTTCTTATACTTTTTTTCAATCATCTTACGCTTAAGTGGTGAAAGATGATCAAAATAAGTAATACCATTTAGATGATCTAACTCGTGCTGCATACAGCGTCCAAGATAACCATCAGACTCCATCTCAAACACTTCCCCATTTTCATCAAGCGCTTTCATTTTCACCCATTCAGCGCGCTTCACTTTAGCAAAAACCCCTGGAAAAGATAGACAGCCCTCTTCGTCAATAATTTCACCCTTCTCTTCTATGATCTCAGGGTTAATGGCCACAATACGTTGATCTTTTTTTTCAGAGCCATCCATAATAAAAAAACGTTTTTTAATGCCTACTTGTGTGGCAGCAAGACCTCCACCACTCTCTTGATACATCGTTTCAAACATATCATTAATTGTTTTACGTAATGCATCATTGATTTCCGAAGCCTGAACTTCATCAGCCACTTCTCTTAAAAAAGGATCTGGATATTGTAATACCTTTAATATCGTCATATTTCTATTTCCATAAATTTTTTGCTGGGATAATCACCCCATCTTTCCGCACTTCAAAACCAAAGTCACTTTCACCGTGATAGGCACCCACCTCACCCACTTCTTGGCCTCTAACAAGCACTTGCCCTTCTGACACGCTTATAGACTCAAGATTACGGTAAGCCGTTAAATAACCGCCTTTGTGGCTCACAATAACCATTTCACCATAACCACGCGTGCCCACGCCAGCATAAAGCACTTCACCATCTTGAGAAGCATAAACACTCTGGCCCGCATTTGCTTTAAAAAGAGTCTCTCCGTTTTCACCAACTTTTACAAAATCCATCCCCGACTTTAATGGAGCTTGCCAATCTGATTGTCTTTGCGATAGTTTTAAAGGTTTTTCAGAAACATCTTTTATAACATTAGATTTAGTTTTTGATTCCTCGGCCGTAGCTTTCTCTACCTTAACTTTCTCAATCACAGGCTTTACGTTTACTTTAGTTTCCAAAGGTGTCTGTATTTTATCAAGGGGCTCTTTAGTCGTGACTAACTTTTCGAATTTCTTATGAACTGGAGCAATCTTTTCCCTTTCTTTAGCGGGCTGTTTAGTTTTATAAACTTCTAATTTTTGTCCCACAAAAATATTATATGGTGCCCGTAAATCATTAATTCCAGCAATCTCTTCAAGGGTCATTTGATAGGTAATCGCAATATTCAATAAAGTATCGCCAGCCTTCACTGTATAAATGTCTAAAGGTTTACTAGCAAATATCTTACCAGATTTCTGGGCAATTTCATGCTTTTCCAGAACCTCCTTCTGAACAACAAATTTTAATGCCCCCGGCTTAGGTTGAAATTTTTGGCCTGATTCAACGCCATTAGTTCTGCCTACTACCACAGCATTTGAATTCACATTTATTGCATTAGAAGAACGTTTCGTAGAGGCCAACTTAGGAGAAGCTAAACAAATAATTTCACCTATATGTAAAGCATAGGGCTTTGACAGATTATTCCATAAGATCAGCGCGCGCTCAGTAATATTAAACTGATGAGCAATTGAATTTATAGTATCACCTGACTTCACTCGATAATACTCAACTTTATGGGGAATAGTTTTAATATTTGCAGGCGCATTAGTGCGCTTTTTTGAC
>CAXBFV010000277.1:0-2484 GCA_963974985.1 uncultured Gammaproteobacteria bacterium
GTTTATTGGGTGAAGTGAAAGCATTATCGTTTGGTCGGGTAGATTATTTGGCCGTCTCGCAGCATTTTAATATGAAAGACGAGCTGGGGATGTATGCTGCAATTGAAAATGGAGATCTTAGGCTTTATCAGGTTGTTAACTATATTCGTGACCATTACGGTGTAAAAGCATCTTCTGAATCATTGTTTGTGGTGACTAAAGATATTTTAGTGGCTCCCGGTAAAGAAAAGCTTTCTAAGTCAGATTTGATAGAAGATGGGGTTGATAATGCATTGGAAGTCCTGAGCGTCTTATGAATGTTGAGTGGGGGCAATTGGATTCAAAAAGCTATCCTGTTGATATTTTAGTGAAAGCCTATCAATATGAAAAGTTTCCTTCAGATGTGTTTGCTGTTTTGGCGGCAGATAAAGTTTCTGTCATTGCGACTAAAACAATTGGACAAGATAAGAGTGGCTTATTGGGTGTCCGAATAAAAATAGCCGTTGCTTCGGTGGAGGCGCTTTCTGAGATATGTAAACGTATTAAAGGCATTCAAAGCATTATTAGTGTGGAGCGTTTTTTTAAATAGTTGCGCTATATGTTTTAGACTATGGCTTTTTTATGGGGGAGACTTGATTGCCATATGCTTTCCAGTTTCCTTGTACTCGGTATGGTTTCTGCTTTTTAAGCTGCTCAGTTAATGACTTGTTTTCTTTATAAAAATCATTAATGTTTTTTCCATCTGTTGAGTTGTTATATGATTTTGTGTCAACTGTTGAGGTGCCAACTTCAGATTTACGTTTCCCTTTTTGAATAAAAAACTGAGTAATGGGTGTTTCTGATATTTGCTGCGCTGCATTTTCTATTTTAATTTGCAGAGTATGTTGTCCAGGGGCGGGTGTTGTGATGTCTATCATGTCGCCATAAATGGATAAAGGGGGTGTTGGTTTTTGGTCAACGAGGATTATTAGAGTGTTATCTTCTTTTGTTTCAGACATGATGTGTGAAAGATTTTTTATAATTAATGTAATGCTATTGCTTGGGTTTTGAATGTTTTGATTATTTGTGGGGTATGAAATTGAAAGCGGAAGTGAATCATAAGTTTTTTTATTTGCGGTATGCTTGCTTTGTTTTATGGGGGTGTTAATTGAGGAAAGTGGTTTTAGTTTGATGAGTTTCCCTTTGGGGTTTGGCTCATTGGAGTAAACCGTTGCGCCATTTTTATCTTGCCAGCTGTAGATCGGGTCAGCATACGATACTATAAAAAACGATGAAATTAGAGTGAGTATGAAAAGCACTAAGGTTGGCTTAAAAACTTTTGTATGATTCATTTTATAACCTTTTAAATTCAATATTTTATGTCCCGTAATAACATTATAGAAAAAAAACAGAAAACTTGTTGACCTTAAAGGTTCATTTCCCTATATTAGCGTGAACATTCGGAGGGGTTCCCGAGTGGTCAAAGGGATCAGACTGTAAATCTGACGGCTCCGCCTTCGCAGGTTCAAATCCTGCCCCCTCCACCATTACAGTAGAAGTACAGATAAAATATCGGAGTGTTTGCGGGTATGGTACAATGGTAGAACCTCAGCCTTCCAAGCTGATGATGCGGGTTCGATTCCCGCTACCCGCTCCATTTTAAAGATGTTATGGTTTGCTTGCATAGCTCAGGCGGTAGAGCACTTCCTTGGTAAGGAAGAGGTCACCAGTTCGAATCTGGTTGTGAGCACCATGAAAAATAGAGTTTGTTAAACAGTAAAACTGGAGAAGTAAAATGGCAAAAGAGAAGTTTGAGCGGAGTAAACCGCACGTAAACGTTGGTACTATTGGTCACGTGGATCATGGTAAGACAACTTTAACAGCGGCGATTACTAAAGTTATGGCGGAAGCAAATGGTGGTGCAACAAAAAGTTTTGCAGAAATCGATAATGCGCCAGAAGAAAGAGAGCGTGGTATTACAATTTCTACTTCTCACGTAGAGTATGAGTCAGAAAATCGTCATTATGCTCATGTGGATTGTCCAGGACATGCTGATTACGTTAAAAACATGATTACGGGTGCGGCGCAAATGGATGGCGCTATATTAGTGTGTTCAGCAGCTGATGGACCAATGCCTCAAACGCGTGAGCATATCTTGTTGTCACGTCAAGTTGGTGTTCCGTATATCTTAGTATTTCTAAATAAATGCGACATGGTTGATGATGAAGAGTTGCTAGAATTGGTTGAGATGGAGGTGCGTGAGCTTCTTGATCAATACGAATTCCCTGGTGATGATACGCCAATTATTAAAGGTTCAGCCTTGAAGGCAATCGAAGGTGTAGAGCAATACGTTGATTCAATCAAAGAATTGGTTGCTGCGATGGATAGTTATTTCCCTGAGCCTGTTCGTGATACAGAAAAACCTTTCTTACTTCCAATTGAAGATGTTTTCTCAATTTCTGGCCGTGGAACAGTTGTGACAGGTCGTGTTGAAAGTGGCATTGTTAAAGTTGGTGAAGAAGTTGA
>CAXBFV010000278.1:0-2471 GCA_963974985.1 uncultured Gammaproteobacteria bacterium
ATTTTTCTGACGACCTCCCAGCGGGTGGCTCCCGTGCCATAAGCGGCTTCTTTAATAATGCTTGGGATGGAGCCGAAAACATCTCGCATAATGGAGGAAATAAGTGGGATCACCATAATCGCTAGAATAATGCTGGCAGCAAAGACACTGCTGCCCGTTGGAATACTTTGAATAAAAAACATGACAATAGGTTTAAAGTGAGCAAGCCAGGAGTGCTCTTGAGTAAGGAGATCAAATTTCTGACTCATGCTTTGTGCAAAGGGCATAAGCTTTAATTGTAAAGTTTGGACCCAGGGAAGCAGGACAAAAAGCCCCCAAACACCGTAAACAATGCTGGGGATGCCGGCCATTAATTCGATGGTTCGAGCGAGGAAGAGTCCAAACTTTCTTGGCATGAGATCATCAATCAAGATGGCAATCCCTAAGCTGAAAGGGATGGCAATGAGTAAGGCAATGATTGCGGTGGCCAATGTGCCCATGACAGCCGCCCAGGCACCAAATTGATTGGTGACAGGATTCCATTCGCTTGACCATAAGAAAGAAAAACCAAATTTTTGAATGCTGGGCCAGCTAAAAATGATAAGACTGGTTAAGAGTAAAACAAAAATAAAGAGGACAGAAAGTCCCATGCATGCGGCAAGGTTAAAAAAATATTTGTCGTTGTTTTTGGCTGAGGCTATTTTCATAGAGTCTTCAAGTGCTCTAAACTTAATATTGAGTGTAGACGATATTTGTTACAAAACTATTACGAGTATTTTATAATGTAATAAGCAAAGATCTATTTTATTAACAAGTTTGAATATTTTAGATTAGGAGTTTTAGTGAATGGAGCGTTCTGTGGCAAAAGTAGCGATTGTTTTTTTTAGTGGTTTTGGCCATACACGAAAAGTTGCAGAGCATGTGCAGATAGGCGTGAATGAAGTTATTGTAGATGGTGCAACATTATTTGATGTAGATAGTCTAGAGGATGTGCATCAACTGACAGACTATGATGCCATTATATTTGGAGCACCAACTTACATGGGAGCAGTGCCTTATCAATTTAAAAAGTTTATGGATGACTCGTCTCAAATTTGGATGAGCCAAGCTTGGAAAGATAAACTTTCAGCGGGTTTTACAAATTCTTATGCATTGAGTGGTGGGAAAACAGGGGTGTTGATGCAAATGTTTACCTTTGCGGCTCAGCATGGAATGTTATGGATGCCTTTAGGGCTGAAACAATCCGAAGGTAAGCCACATAATGATCCAGATGCAATTAACAGGATGGGGTCTTCATTGGGTTTAATGGCGCAATCGGATAATGATTCACCAGAAGTGACGCCTCCTGCAGGGGATCGAAAGACGGCTGAATTGTTTGGTCAGCGTATTGCTCAAACTCTGTTGAAATTTAAGGCATAAGCTAGCTATTGGCGCATACGCTTGTTACTTTGGTTGACTCAATTATTGCTTGATTAGGTAAACTTTTAGGCATTATGTGTATGAGTTTCAATTTCAATTTCAATTTCAATGGGATGTAGTCTTGTTGAAATACTTAAAATAAAACTCAGGTAGTCATTCCTGTGAAGGCAGGAATCCAGGTCTTTATGATATGATTAATGATCTTATTGCATGGAATGATAGATGTGTTAAGGAAGGAAATTATTCGGCCATGAGAAAAAATGTTGACTATGCTGGGTTTAGAGTTACGTTAAAATAACTGTGCATATTCATTCATGTTTACACTTTACTCCATAGCGAAATGTAAACAACCCGTCATTTTCTAACAATTTTAATTTTCTAAATTAAACCCCGCTTGGATACCTTTTTGGTAAGCAAGAAAGCAATCTGGATCACGCTGGCACCCGCCATCAGGACTAGCATTGGGCTCTTTTAATATGATTTTATCTACGCCCGCTTGATAAGCGTGCACTTTTGATAAGGTGACGATTTTTTTTGTAGCAGAGGTGTTTTTGCTTTTATGGGTGTCATTTTGGGAGCAGGCAGCTAAAAAAACACCTATTAATAAAATTAGGGGCAAGGCTCTATTTTTTTTGAAAACTTTTATCAGGCCCAATAGGTTTTTCCAAACAAGACATTTTTCTCTATTTGGTAAGTATAGCCATAGATTGATCCATATTTAAATCCACTTGCTATACTTATCTATATGGTTACGATTTAAGGGTTTGGTCTATGTTGATGAAATGTAAGGGGGTGACGCTAATCGAGGTGATGATCAGCCTTGTGATCTCGCTTTTCTTAATTTCGGGCATTCTTTGGTTTTATACCCATAGCAATAGCTTTAATGTCGAATACATTCGTTATGCAAGACTGACAGAAAATGTTCAAAAAGCCTTAACACCTATCGTCAATGACATTCGCAGGGCAGGCTATTGGGCAGATGCTAAGGATGATCTAAGTACCAATGCCAATACCAACCCTTATATGACTTCCGGTACTGATATTCAAATCAATGCGGGCAGTGACTGTATTCT
>CAXBFV010000279.1:0-2458 GCA_963974985.1 uncultured Gammaproteobacteria bacterium
GATTTTTTCTACGAGGTTATTTCACCCATTAGTCGGATTGAAGTCATTTTTTATTTCAAAATATTTCAATGTTGAAATATGTTTAAAGTAAATTTAGGATTTTTCAAAAAATAGTCTTGGTCTACCGTTTTCAGAACCTTCGAGCTATTCTTAGTATATAAGTGTGAACTGATGTCTGGTTAAAAATGGAAAAAATTACCCATAAATTTTATTTATTGCTCGTTGCTATTTTAATATCACTTATTTTTAGCGTACTACATGCTGAATCAATTCCAAATAAAAGCTTTGATATTAATCAAGCGAATCAGAAATTTGATCAAATTTCCTTAAAGCTCTCAACTCAGAACCTTGAGGTGCCAGCCTTTGAAGATGCAATTGAAGCTTTGCAGGGATTAAATAACCAAGCTCGACAATGCTATGAGAAAAATCAAACTGAATTTAATGCCATTGACCAAAAAATTAAAGATCTAGGGTTAGGGGATGATAAGTCTTTATTGAAAGACAGTCGTTATCTCATAGACAAGAAAAATAAGTTTTCAGAGCAGATGGTCCAGTGTCGTTTATTTTATATTCGTTCTGAGGAAGCGATCCAGGCTTACTCTAGCACCCTTCACGGATTGGCAACTTCAGAAATATTTAAGAGGACAGACCCGACTTGGCACAAGTTAGCACATCCTTCTGCCCTTAGTTCTGAAATACAGGCTTTTGATATGGGAGCTTTAGGTGAAACCGTGCTTGTTAAGTGGTATTTTTTTGTTTTACTATTATTGAGTTATGTGGCATACAGTCTTATTATTCGTTGGTTGCTTCACCCGGGAGAGCCTTCTTTAGAAAGTACGGGGAATAAACAGAAGATTCAAAAACTTTTTTTAAGCCGGATGCATTTTCTAGGTGTGATTGGTTTTATCTCAGGCATCTTTTATATTTTATATCAAAGTGGCTTAATTCCTCAGATTATGAGCGAGCTGTTCTTTGAGTTTATTGTTGTGCTTGGGAGTTTAGGGCTGTTGTGGACGGCATTATTGATTAGATATTTTATTGCCTATCGACCTTTGTATTGGATGGCATTAGGTGCGATTACGTTAGCCTTACTGGCAATTGTTGGGTTGGCCATTTCGGGTTACCATAATCTAGCCACTTATTTATTACTCAATGTATTTCTCACTCTAATTGGGGCACTTGCAATTGTATTTATTATTAGAATTCTAAATAAACTAATTTCTGGGTTGGATGGTGAAACCTTTGTTTGGCAGAGTAAGCTGAGATACTTTTTAGGTATCCGCTTACATCGGAAAATGCCGGAAGTTGTTTTGTTGAAGCTGGTAAGTTTAGTCATTGGTATTTTACTGTACCTGGTTGCCATTACTTATATTTGGGCATGGCGAACGTTGTATCCAGATAGGCTCATTAGTGCGCTAACAGATGGCTTTAAAGTTTTTAATATTAATGTTGATATCTTGCAAGTTATGATTGCCGTGATGGTATTCGTACTATTAAGTTTTATTGGACGTTTCTTGAGTGCACAAGTTTCAAGAAAACATCAAAAAGATGAAAAGGATTTGCAGGTCGCATTGGCATCAATCGTGGGCTATGTTTCTTTTGCGGTGGCAATCATTATTGCACTGCTCGTGTCTGGGGTTAATTTTACCGGTCTTGCCATTGTTGCGGGTGCTTTGTCTGTAGGGATTGGTCTTGGGCTTCAAGATATCGTTAATAATTTTGTCTCAGGGATTATTTTGCTGCTGGAAAAACCAATTCGTCCGGGAGATAGAATTATTGTTGGGGATACTGAGGGCTTTGTGAAAAAGGTTCGTATTCGCTCAACTCAAATCACCACTTTATCTAAATCGGATGTGATTGTGCCCAATGCGGATTTGATTAAAAACCAAGTCACCAATTACATGTTCCGAGACCCTTATTGGCGGATTACTTGTAAAGTAGGGGTAGCTTATGGCAGTGATATTGATTTGGTTAAAAAAACGCTTTTAGAGGTGGCAAGTGAGCATGAAAATGTGATTCAAGAAAAACCGGATGACCCTGTCATTATTTTTAAAGAATTTGGTGACAGCTCCCTTAATTTTGAATTATGGTGCATCATTAAAGATGTGAATAATAAATTTAGGGTGCAAAGTGAGCTTAATTTTAAAATTGATCATGCTTTTAGGGCGCATAATATTACAATTGCCTTCCCTCAAAGAGATGTACATTTCTTTGACCATACAGCGCACCTTAAAGATAAAGACGAGGAAATAAATAATGACGAATAAATCAACTTCTTTACTGTGTGCCTATCTGTTTTCAGAAAATCATAGTACAAAAATACCTTTTAATATAGAAGACGATTTGCCTTCGGTTGCCGCAGATGAACGTTTATGGGTGCATTTAAATTATGACAAACCAGAAACTGAGGCGTGGATTGAAAAAAATGTTTCAAGTCTTGCGGCGACAGTGCTGTGCG
>CAXBFV010000280.1:0-2457 GCA_963974985.1 uncultured Gammaproteobacteria bacterium
ATGGTTAAAGGATTCGTGATCCACACTAAGGCGACTGAAAGAGCGACATTGGCGCGCGCGGGGATTGCAGCCGCCGCAGCCAAAAGCATTTGAAAAGGGACTGGCACAAAAGCAAAAAATAATCCAATAAACATGGCGCGTGGTAAAGACTTTTCATTAAAGTGCCATAGGTCTGGATTATGTAATAAATGGCTAATCCATTTTAGAGACTTATGGTCCTGAATAGTTTCCTGACTTGGCAGCCATTTTTTTTGTGGTTTGTTTTTATTTGGCATTTTTAAAATTGTGAGCCAGTTAGCCTTGAAGGGAAAATATGAATTTACAATACCTAACTTAAACCTTATTGACCAGAGATTATCAGCGAGATAGGCATCGAAGTTTTTCTAGGGATCGTGTATATTTATGCAATATAAATAATAGATTTTAAGATAGAAAAAGATTCGCCATGAAAACAAGCCAACTTAGAAAAAACTTTATCGATTATTTTAGCTCAAAAGGCCATAAACCTGTTTCTAGCAGCACTTTAATTCCTGGGAATGATGCAACTTTACTGTTTACGAATGCAGGGATGGTGCAATTTAAAGATGTTTTTTTAGGTGCAGATAAACGTGATTACAACAAAGCGGTGACCGTACAAAAATGCTTACGCGCGGGTGGTAAGCATAATGATCTTGAGAATGTTGGCTATACAGCACGTCACCATACCTTTTTTGAAATGCTCGGTAATTTCAGTTTTGGCGATTATTTTAAATCTGAAGCGATTGCGTATGCTTGGGAATTCTTAACAGAAGTCATCAAACTTCCAAAGGAAAAGCTTTGGATTACGGTTTTTGAAGAGGATCAAGAAGCAGAAGAGATTTGGGTTAAAGAAATTGGGGTAGATCCTGCACGTGTTTCACGTATTGGCGCCAAAGATAATTTTTGGTCCATGGGCGACACGGGTCCTTGTGGTCCTTGTTCTGAGATTTTTTATGATCATGGTGAAGATATTGCTGGCGGGCCTCCTGGCACCCCTGAAGAAGATGGTGATCGTTATATCGAAATTTGGAATATTGTTTTCATGCAATATAACCGTCAGGCCGATGGCGCTTTAGAAAACTTACCTAACCCTTCTGTGGATACAGGCATGGGGTTAGAGCGCATTGCGGCAATTTTGCAGGATGTGCATAACAATTATGATATTGATGTTTTTCAAGCATTGATTCAAGCAACGGCTAAAGTCTTAGATATTTCTGATTTATCCTTACCTTCTTTAAAAGTGATTGCCGATCATATCCGTTCGTGCTCATTTTTAATTGCCGACGGTGTGGTGCCTTCAAATGAAGGGCGTGGCTATGTATTGCGTCGTATTATTCGTCGAGCAGCACGACATGGTTATCAGCTGGGTGCGACAACGACATTTTTCTATAAATTATTACCAACTCTAATTTCTGAAATGGGTGAGGCTTATCCAGAACTCTTAAAGCAACAAGAAAATATTACAACCTTATTAAAACGTGAAGAAGAGCAGTTTGCTAAAACTTTAGAAGTAGGTATGAAGCTTTTTGAGCAGAGTTTATCTCAAGTGGTGGATCAAACCATCCCAGGGGAATTGGCTTTTAAACTTTATGATACTTATGGCTTTCCACTTGATTTAACAGCAGATGTGGCCAGAGAAAAAGGGTTACAAGTTGATGCGGTTGGTTTTGAAAAATGTATGACAGAGCAACGCAACCGTGCTAAATCAGCCAGCCAGTTTTCAGTAGATTATAATGATGTGATTCATTCAAATTGTGAAACTGAATTTTTAGGCTATAGCGAAGGGGCTTCTGACTCAGAAGTGTTAGAGCTTTATCAAGAAGGTCAAAAAGTTAAAGCCTTGAAGGAAGGCGAAACCGGAATCGTGGTCTTGAATAAAACACCTTTTTATGCTGAATCGGGTGGTCAGGTCGGTGATAAAGGAATCTTAGATACTTTTGGTTCAAAGTTTGAAGTGACAGATACACAAAAAAATAACCAGGCTATTTTCCATTATGGGAAAGTGCTTAAAGGTGAGTTATCTTTATCCGATGAAGTGACGGCGATGATTGCTTTGCCGGAACGCGAGGAAATCGCACATAATCATTCTGCAACACATTTATTACACGCAGCCTTGAGACAAGTTTTAGGTACGCATGTCACGCAAAAAGGCTCTTATGTAGATGCTGAAAAATTACGTTTTGACTTTACGCATTTACAAGGTGTAACGACTCAAGAACTTAAAGCAGTTGAAATGCTGGTGAATCAACAAATTCGATTTAATCATCTTGTGGAAACTGTTGTTACAACCCCTGATCACGCCAGTGAAATGGGGGCGATGGCTTTATTTGGTGAGAAATATGGTGATGCCGTACGTGTTTTGAGAATGGGTGATTTTTCCATTGAGCTTTGTGGTGGGACTCATGTGCGGCATACGGGTGATATTGGTTATTTTAGAAT
>CAXBFV010000281.1:0-2436 GCA_963974985.1 uncultured Gammaproteobacteria bacterium
AAAAAAGTTTCAAAATTATATCGCCTGCCTATTGTTGCTCTTTTTGGTCCCAGGAATCTGTTCAGCTTTATCGTCAGATGTGCAGTTTAAAAGCGCTGAAATTGCTCTACATGAAAATAATATGACTGGCTACTACCACCTCAAGTCAAAACTTAAGTCATACCCTCTTTATCCGTATTTGCTATACCAAGAGATCATTCATAATTTTAGAGGATTTAAGCCTAAAACAATTGAAAACGTTTTGACTCAATATAAGGGAACATACTGGGAAAAAATACTACGCTCAAGCTGGTTAAATTACCTAGGTGAAACCCATCAATGGAATCTATATTCCAACATCTATAGAAAAAACAGCTCAACGAGACAGGTATGTTGGTATCTACATGCAGAATACATAGAGGGCCAACAGTCTCCTTCTTTAAAAAAATTCACCCCTATCTGGCTTTCAGGAGACGCTTTGCCAAGCAGCTGTAATTATATGATTGAAAAGTGGAAAGGTAGTGGATACGACACAAATAAAACAAAATGGAAACGCCTCGAAATGGCCATGGAAAATAGTAATACTCCCTTGGCCACCTATATCTCAGAAATGCTTCCTCATTATGATCAAAGGTATTTTAATGCATGGCTAAATGCACGGAAAAATCCTGAACTAGAATTAACTAATTTTTACAAAAAATTTCATAATTTCCATTATTTTGATTTCGCATTCAAGAACATCATGGCTAGGTATATAGAAATTAAGCCAAACCAAGCCGAGAGATATTGGCTTCAAGAAAACTATACGAAGAAACTAAATATTAAATTAGTGGACTTTATCGGCGGCACAATAGGCCTTAATCTTGCAAGAAATTTTGACCTTTCAGGATTAAAGTGGCTAAAGTCGGCCAAATACAAAACAAACCCCATGTGGGCTTGGCAGGCTCGTCTGGCAATTAGGTATGCAAAATGGGAAACAGTAATCTTAACAATAGAAAACATGCCTAAAAAATTAAGCAATAAAAATGAATGGCGTTATTGGCTGGGCCGTTCTTTGCTGAACACAAATCAAGAAAAAGCAGCTAACAATATATTTAAAGAGCTGTCAAAATTACCGACTTTTTATGGTTATATGTCAGCAGATGAAATAGACAAACCATACGCACTTTCTTCTAAACTACATGAGGCGCCCTACTATCTCAGAAAGAAATTTAAAAGCAGTAAAATTTTAAAACAAATTCGAGCATTAAATAACCTGAAATATTACAATCTTGCAAACAACCTTTGGAATTTTGAACTGCATTCATACAGCAAAGAAATGAGGCTGGCAGCAGCACATATTTTAGCAAATGTGGATGATGTATATTTATCAATGCAAGCTTACTCAAAGTCAGGGTTTGGAAATGAAAACCTTGCAGAATATTTCCCAATTGTTTACGGCAGGGAGGTTGAAGAAATCTCATCACACTATAATATTAATGCTGCCTGGATATTTAGCTTAATGCGACAAGAAAGTTTCTTTGATCCACAAGCAAGGTCTTATGTTGGAGCTTTAGGTTTAATGCAGGTAATGCCTGCAACAGCAAATTTCATTGCCCACAGATACCGAATACCCTATCGCGGGCCCTTTTCACTTTACAGCCCATCAACCAATATCCAAATTGGAATAGCAAATGCTGACTTCATTAAAAATTTATTTCATAGCAACTATGTATTAGCTACAGCCTCATATAACGCGGGACAAGGGAATGTTGCCAAACTGCTCCCTAAACATGCTACTATGTCATCAATAAGATGGATCGACACCGTGCCTTTTCATCAAACCAGGAATTACCTCAGAAAAGTACTAGAAAATTTTGTTGCTTATGAAGTGGTTTTGCTAGGAAATAAAAATTTTAGATTAAAGAATATCCTTAAACCAATCACACCTTATTCGTAGTGAAACATTTGGACGCCTAACCCATATAAAAATTAAATACTCAGCTATAACCTATTTTAGTTACGCACAAAAAAAGGGCTTTCGCCCTTTTTATTTATATTTTATGTCTTCAAAAACAGCTTACTTACTAACCGCTTCCTTACGTAAAGGCACATCTGTAATAACCGTTTCTACACGTCTATTTTCAGCACGACCTTCAGCCGTATTATTTGACGCTGCCGGATCTTTATAACCCTCACCTAATATTTCAACACGCGATGCATCAACGCCTGTATTTATTAAATAAGCTTTTGCAGACTCTGCACGTTTCTTAGATAACTTTTTATTGTAGTTTGCCTGCCATTTAAGCCCTTCATCAGACGCATAACCTTTTAAGGTAACATCTGTATCAGGATACTGCTCCATAAAAGAAGCTAAACGTTTCATTGCCGCTTCTCCAGAAGCAGTCAGTTCACTTTTATCAAATGCGTATTTCACGTCTAAATGCATGGCAACCGTATCATCAGACATTGTATAGC
>CAXBFV010000282.1:0-2407 GCA_963974985.1 uncultured Gammaproteobacteria bacterium
CGACACCATTGCTGAAATCAAACAAAACATAAATATCCCCGTCATTGCTAATGGTGATATTAACAACCCTGAAGATGCAAAATCTATTCTGGATTACACTCAAGCAGACGGGCTTATGATAGGCCGTGCAGCCCAGGGCCAACCTTGGATTTTCCAGCAAGTTGAGGCTTTTTTAATTGATGGGACATTAATCACACCCCCTTCTTTAGAAATACAACGTCAAGCTATCCTGAATCATCTTGCCTCATTACATCAATTTTATGGTGAAGTCATGGGACCTCGCATAGCACGCAAACATATTGGTTGGTACCTAGACGGCCAAAAACAACCCAGGGAAATTAAACAAGCATTTAACAAACTCACAGCCCCAACAGAACAATCAGATTACTTAGAGCATTATTTCTCTACGCAAGCTTAATTTTTATCTGCTACACTTTTCTATACTTAATTTAAATTTTAACATTCTGGTTGTATATATGAAAAAACATACACATTGGTTGATATTTGCTCTTTCCCTATCTCTTAGCAGTTTTTCTTATGCGGGGACAATTAATAAAATGCCTCCTCAACAACAGCCAAACCAATCCAATCAGCCTCACCAGCAGGAACCTCACGCTCAACCCATAAGCCAGAAAATGGCCACTATGCCAACCGCGAATAATGAGACTGAAGAAGAACAGGTTCATCCACTCCAAGACAATGACTATATGGGCAATTCCAAATCTGCTAATAAAGTCAGCAAATATGAAAATGATAGCAACGTTCCGCAGAGCAACACCTCACATATGGTCACACACTACTAAACGCACACGGTATCTTTTTATAGATCTCTGCGATTATTTTAAAGCCTAAATTACACTTCTAATAAAAAGCAATTCCCGGTAAACTATCGCGCATTATTTCTAATTGCTATTACCCCCTATGAAATCTATTAAACGTGCGCTTATCAGTGTTTCAAATAAAACCGGTATTGTTGAATTCGCTCAAGCTTTACATAATTTAAATGTAGAGATCATCTCTACTGGCGGTACTGCAAAATTGCTGGAAGAAAATAACATCCCACTCACTGAAATTTCTGATTACACGGGCTTTCCAGAAATGATGGATGGTCGCCTAAAAACCTTACACCCTAAAGTACATGGTGGTCTATTAGGTCGCAGACATCTTGACCAAGCAGTAATGCAAGAACATAACATCCCTGAAATTGATATGGTCATAGTCAATCTATACCCTTTTAAAGAGACCATTGAAAAGCCTAACTGTACATTTGAAATGGCTATTGAGAATATTGATATTGGCGGTCCAACTATGTTACGTGCAGCGGCAAAAAACCATCATGATGTGGCCGTTGTCTGTGATACTGCTGACTACCCAACGATTATAAGTGAACTTGCACAAAACGATGGTAAACTTGCTGCCTCAACGCGCTTCAAGCTGGCTTGCAAAACTTTTGAAAGCACCGCGCAATATGACAGCATGATCGCCAACCATCTTGGTAAAATAAATGCGGACTCTAAAGCAGTTGAGCAAACTTTTCCAAATACACTCAACCTCAACTATCAAAAGTCGGCAGACATGCGCTACGGTGAAAACCCGCACCAACAAGCAGCACTCTACGTTGAACCTAACTTTAAAGGCACTTCTGTTGCGCATGCTAAACAGCTTCAAGGCAAAGCACTTTCCTATAATAATATCGCAGATACGGATGCCGCCCTTGAGTGTGTTTTATCCTTTTCTGAACCTGCTTGTGTCATTGTTAAACATGCCAACCCTTGTGGCGTTGCAGAAGCTGAAAATATTGAAATGGCTTATCAAAAAGCATTCTCATGTGACAGCACATCGGCCTTTGGTGGCATTATCGCATTTAACCGCCCCCTTGACCCCCACACAGCAAAAAAAATTATCGATAACCAATTTGTTGAAGTGATCATTGCGCCTGCCATTGATGAGCGCGCCTTAATTGTGACAAGCGCCAAAAAGAATGTGCGCGTTTTAAGCTGTGGAGAAACTCAATCCAATCATGCAGAGCTTGAATTCAAAAAAGTTAAGGGTGGCTTACTTATTCAAGATAAAGACACGGCTATCACTCAAGAGCCGGATTTAAAAATTGTCACCAAACGCCAACCCTCAGCAGAAGAACTGAAAGACCTCTTATTTGCCTGGAAAGTGGTTAAGTTTGTTAAATCTAACGCCATTGTTTATGCAAAAAATGAAATGACTGTCGGTATTGGTGCAGGTCAAATGAGTCGCGTATTCAGCTCTAAAATCGCTTGCGAAAAAGCGGCTGATGCTAAGCTATCTCTTCAAGGCTCTGCATTGGCTTCTGATGCTTTCTTTCCTTTTAGAGATGGCATTGATACTGCCGCCAAAGAAGGCATAAGCTGCATCATCCAACCTGGTGGATCAA
>CAXBFV010000283.1:0-2403 GCA_963974985.1 uncultured Gammaproteobacteria bacterium
ACCTGTTTCTTATTTTGAGAGCGAGAAAGTTGAAGCGGTATTTGTGTTAAATGGCTCACCTTCCAATATTGGGAAATTTGAAGAGCGTCAAAATATTGTTTCAGATTTGGCCAAAAAAATTCAAGCGCCGGTGGTGTATGTTAATCAAGTCGGGGGCAATGACGAGATTGTTTATGATGGTGCAAGCTTTGTTTGTGACGGTGGCGGGGCGATGAAGCATCTTTTACCTAGTTTTGAAGAAAGTGTTCAGTGTGTTGACCTTGAGGCCTTGAGCCTAAAAGAAGCCTGCAACAATCCCTATCAAGATGTCTATCATTTATATTTTGAGCAATTAAAAATAGGGTTGCAAGATTATGTGCAAAAGTGTGGATTTAAAGGCATTGTTTTAGGTTCATCTGGCGGCATTGATAGCGCGTTAACGTTGGCCATTGCCAAGTATGCTTTGGGTGCTGAGAATGTGGTGGGGATTACAATGCCGTCCGTTTATTCTTCAGCAGGCAGCGTAGATGATTCCGTGAAACTCTGTGAAAACCTGGGGGTGAAACTTTTTACCCGTCCCATTGCCGAGGACTATCAACTTTCTTGCCGAGAATTTGAAAAGGCTTTTGGTGAGCAACCGAATAAGCTGACACAAGAAAACATTCAAGCGCGCACACGAGGACGTATTGTGATGGAATATTCCAATAACTATGGTTTACTGGCTTTATCAACGGGCAATAAAAGTGAAATGTCTGTGGGTTATGCGACCCTTTATGGAGACATGAATGGTGCGCTAAATATTCTTGGGGATCTATATAAAGAAGATGTTTATGCCTTATCGCGTTATATTAATAAGCGTTTTGGTGAAGTGATTCCGATAGCAATAATTGATAAAGAACCTTCTGCTGAACTTTCAGAGGATCAAAAAGATTCTGATAGCTTGCCACCTTATGAGTTGCTAGACCCCACACTAAAACTTTACCTCGAGGGTGATGTACTGAATGAGCAAGAAGTAAAAGTATTGGAAGCGCAGAGTTCAAAGCTTCCAGCAGAAGAAATTGCAAGAGTTCACCGTTTAGTGGACCGTTCAGAATTTAAAAGGAAACAGGCGCCACCGATTATTCAAATCCAAAAAAGATCCTTTGGGATGGGTAGGCAGATTCCTGTCGTTAAAAAGTTTTAGAACTTGGTTATGTGGCTTTTAGCTTAATTTAATTGTATGGCAGTAATAATTAAGTTATATTGTTTATATGTGGATTTGAGATATATTAATACCATTAAATTTAACTAAGGAGTGAAGTTATGAAAAAGAAATTTATATTTGCTGTTTTAAGCTTACCTTTAATATTTAATACCGTATCTGCGGAATCAATCAATAAAACCCTAATGTGTCCACAAAACTTTATAGGTCAATATAAGCCAGGCGATAGCGTAGGAAAAAATGGATGGTTTTTTATGAGTCAGCCATGGGGAATAAAGCCAGTAATCTTCTCAGGCGCAGTTACAACTAATGTTTTAAGGGGCTTGAAACCCATGCCAAGTATGATGCCTACTATATTTTGTAAAGTATACGGAGAAGTGGCAGCTACCAAAAAGACATCTTCAGAGCCTGTTTATTATGTTAGTCGTGTGATAGGAAAGGCGGGTCAAAATATAATAAATCTTGTGACAACTCCTGTAACTGTTTCTGGCCAGCCAGGTTGGCATGTTACTTATGATGTGGATTAGACAAACAATTTCTGTGATAAAAATCACTAAAATTCCAAGAGGTGCCACGTAGCGCACTAAGAATCGCCAAATTTGATAGAGTGTATTTGATTTTAATGCAAAAGTTTCTTTAGTCGATTTGGGCGCCATCACCCAGCCGGCAAAAATGGCATAGAATATTCCACCAATAGGCAAGATGATATTGGTCACACCATCGGTAATGACGGCAAATGGCGTGAAATGTCCAAAGAGTGTGACATCAGACCAGACATTAAATGAAAAGACAGAAAGCATGCCGAGTAGCCAAACCACGATGCCAATAAAAAAGCAGGATTGCTTGCGGCTAAGCTTAGTTTTTTCATGAATGATGCCAACGATGGGTTCTGCGATATTAATCGAAGAAGTCCAGGCTGCAAAAATAATCAAAGCAAAAAATCCAGCACCAATATAAGCACCTTCTGGCATTTGCGCAAAAGCAATGGGAAGTGTTAGAAACATGAGGCCAGGTCCTGCTGCGGGCGATAAGTCATGCGCAAAGAGAATGGGGAAAATAGCTAACCCTGAAAGGAGTGCTACAAGCACATCTAGACAAACAATAATTAAAATGGAAGAACCAAGTTTTAAAGAGTTTCCCGTATAAGAACCATAAATAGACATGGCGCCCACACCAATGGCAAGGGTAAAGAAAGCGTGCCCCATGGCGTTAATCACAACGGT
>CAXBFV010000284.1:0-2402 GCA_963974985.1 uncultured Gammaproteobacteria bacterium
TTGTGGAAAAAAATACGCTCGTACCGAGCCTTAAAATGACCATGTAAACCACAAATAAACATATTAACTGTGTCATCATCCATTAAAAAATTAAGTTTTGCCTCCTGTAGCGCTACGATTACTATTTCAGGTGTTGGAGGAGGTGAAGCATGTGCAAAAGCAGAAGCAGCTATTCTATTTTCTTGCAAACCCCTCTTAACAGTCTTTAGAAGATCATTACCATGCGAATGAGAAAGGTCATTTTGACTAATTAAACAGCCACAAAGCTGATTAACAACTGATTGATCAACTGTCTGGTTCGCCCCATTCCACGTCAAACATGCAATCTTCATAGACTCCCCCTAAAAATGGATCCCGCGATCAAGTCGCGGGAAGACGGTGCTGATAAATCTTGGCATTAGTGATATAACCCTATCATCAAAAGACATACCTCAACCCAACGGTCGCCGCAAAAATATTTTCAGTCGATCCACCAAAATTACCATTGCCAAACATCCACGTCTCTCTATCCCCACCTTTAAAATAAAGCGGCACCCAACCCATTAAATAGGCCAGACGAGAGGTTAATGCCAAATGTGATGTTAAGTGGTAGTCCATCCCTACGCCTATTTCATTTGAAAAAATTAACGAGCTGCCTACAAAACCATTCACACTAAGTTTTGAGGTCAAAGGTTTACTGACGGTTAACTCCAGCATAGGCACAAGCAATGCATAACTGCGCGCACTGGTAATCATTCCATAATCTCTAATGCCTAAGGCATAATGAATATCCTGCCAGTTTTCTCTTGAGAACTGATAACCAAGTCCGAGCTCAGCAATACCTGTTGCACGATAATGATTTGATCCATCATTCCAATGTGTATCATAACTACTCAGGCCAGCACCCAAACCTCCCGATATATAAAAGCCTCCGTTTTGAGGGATTGAAATAGAAACCATGGCATGCATCGGCAAAGAAAAGCCAAACAAAGAAAGCAGCAGGACAAACTTACATAAAATATTTTTCATAGCCATCATTAAATAAAATTGTAATGTTTGCTATTTTAGATTAAAACTATTGCTCAATGTTTTCTCAAGCGTAACTATTACGTAACGCATCCTTAAAATTTTTAATGTTACACGCCACACACACTTCTGAAATAAAATACTATTAAAGTCTAAGTCTATTCATTTTTTATATTTTCAGGTGAACTCATGCCCAGTGATGACAACATTCCAAAGACTGCAATTCCAGACAGCTGGTTATATCAAGAGCAATTAGATAGAGATAAAATTATAAGAGAATCTCAATATTCATATCTTAAAGCAATAGCTAAAAGTTTTCCCAAACACCTCTCTGAACAGTTTGATTTAAGTGAAAAGATGGATAATTTCAGACAAAAAACTATTTCAGATCCGGTATGGGAGAAAACCTATGCTCAAAGATTACAAGAGAAAACATTTCCATCTTCTCTATTTCCCAACGCTAACACTTCACCATTCCCATCCACTTCTCTTCCAGACACAAGATCAGGTCTTGCTGACAGGCTTAATCAACTTATTGAAACAACAAGACATACAAACTGCTTCAAAGGTTATATACTAAAGGTTCAAGCTATACATAAAGTTCAAATATATAAAGACCTTATCGACTCTTTATCACCACTATCCTTTTCATCCCCTAATGCTTACAACAGCAAAAAATTACCCTTTCAAGACCAAGATAAAATACAATATATAGCCCATGATTTTTTTAATTCGCAAAACCCAATCACACTCATTAACACCTTTATAAAAAACTATTTCAATACAATTCAAACATCCGTATTAAAGGGATTAACCGAAATTTTAGACCCAAGTCAATTCCCTCTACCTGTTTGGAAGGATACACTTAATCAATACTGGATGTTTGGGTGGCATGGGTCAAAATCCGCTCATGGAATTCTACACGATGGTCTTTTAAAATCCTTAAGTGGAACCAATGCTGGCTCACGATACGGAGACGGTTTATATTTTGCAATTGAACCTTGTAAAAGTTTATATTACACCGCAATGAAACCTGTAAATAATATTCCAGCGGAACTCATGCTTTGTGCAATAAACCTTGGCAAGAACCCTCATTTTGATGGCCTTTCTACAAAATATGATCCCAATATACATACTTCTAATATAGCAATCCCTGGACTTGTACAAAATGATCATTTTGAGATTATGACAAATGAACAATGCCCTATCATTTTATATATGCAAGTTTTAATAGATCAAAATAGAATAGCACAACCCTACTCATCATCTGCCACAAACTTTTTTAGCCATCCGAGATAATATACACACAAAAAAAGCAATAAAAGAAGAGTTTAAGGGTCTAAAGATCGATTCATTGCCAACTCAAACCCCATCTCGACAGCTAATCCACCTTCAGG
>CAXBFV010000285.1:0-2389 GCA_963974985.1 uncultured Gammaproteobacteria bacterium
CGCTTATTTTCATTTCGATTTATAGCACCAGTGCCAAGGTTCGTAGCCAAACCCAAGGCCATTATTTCTAGGGTAAGACAGCGTAAAATCATGCTTCGCAGCATTCTTGCGCAGCCACTGATAAGCCTCTGTTTTTTCAAAACCCTCCGTTAGCACCTCAGTCTCATCTGGAGAGCTGATATCAATCGCACAGCCCGTATGATGTTCACTTAAGCCAGGAGCCGCAGAAACTTTTAATATGTTAGAAACCTTTAACCCTTTCACTAATTTATTTTTAATGATATTTGCCTGATATTCAACACTGCGATAAGCTGAAACCACTTCTAAAAAGATATCCTCTTTCTGTGCTGCGTTTTGCATGCTCTGCCAAGCAGCTAAAGCACTCTCAATTAAATAAAAATCTCTATTAAATTTATCTTTTCCGCCACAAATTAGAAAAGAAGAGTTAGCCTCCATATATATTTTTTTGGCATACATCAAAACATCTTTAGAAACACCCAGCTCTAGATGAGTTTGTTCCAGCTTTTTTAAATAATCAGACATGTTTAGATGAAGCTTTAAAAAGTTGAGCTGAAATTCTATTCAGCGGTTCAGATAAAAGCTCATAAGGTTTAAAATTAATACTCGGCATAAGTGAGCTTGTACCTGTAATATCAAAATGGTCGACTAATTCCCCTGTTGCTGTATCAAAAACATCTATCTCTATTTCAACCTCATCCGGCACGCCAGTCCAAAAAGTACGGTTGTCACTCCATTTATCAATAGTCGGCTCTACTAAATAAACATAGCCGCCTTGTTTCGCCCTTTGCAAATTAACAAGATCTGTTTGAGATCTCTTCGCGACACCAATATTTTTCACATACGGTTCAAAAGCTTTTTGGATTGCCTCTGACACTTTCAATGCATAAGCAGGTGTGCTTATATTTTGATTTAATTTTGCGCTCGGAAAAGTAATATAAATAGTTTTATTAGGATCCAACTGCACAAGGCTTTTTGCAGAACCATCATTTCCAAAATCGCTAATGATACTTTTCTGGCTGGCACACCCAAAAAGTAGCGCACATAGACTAAAAACAAATAAAAACCTAATCATTATTTTGTAAGAAACATATAAACAGAAGTTTGTGAATTATAACGCTTAGAAAAAGAAAATAAACGGCTAATTATCATTATAAATCTGGCCCAACATTGATAGCTTCTTTTTAATCTTAATTTCCAGCCCTCTTTCATTAGGCAAGTAATAACCCCCTTTCACGCCATCTGGTAAATACTGTTGTTTGACATAGGCGTTTTCATAATCATGCGAGTATTTATAATTTTCTTTTTTTGATAATCCAGGCGGCATAACATTTCTTAAATGTAGCGGCACATCCACATGGGTATGATTTTTAAGATCGGCCTTTGCATGCTTATAAGATAAATATGCCGCATTACTTTTAGGTGCTGAAGCTAAATAAGTGACGGCCTGAGATAAAGGTAAAATCCCTTCCGGTAGACCCAACCTCTCCAATGCTTGCCATGCATCCAAAGCGACTGTCAGTGCCCGAGGATCAGCATTTCCAATATCTTCACTTGCAATACATAACATCCTTCTTGCGAGCACAAAAGGATCACAACCACTTTCAATCATATTCGCCATCCAAAAAATAGCCGCATCAGGAGAGGTCCCTCGAATAGATTTATGAAACGCGGATAATTGATCGTAAAATAAATCCCCACCTCGATCCATTCTATGAAGATTTTCACCCGCAATACTTTCAATATTTTTCTGGGTTATGTTAACTTGATTGTTTTCTTTATTTGAAACATAAAAGGCTGACTCTAAAACTCCCAAAGCCATTCGACAGTCACCCTCTGAAATATGATAAATACTTTGTAAAGCTTCTGCTTCTATTTCAATCTGATAGGTTTTTAAAACTTCATCATTTTGGCAAGCTCCAGCAATCACTGTTTGAATATCTGCTTCTGATAATGCATTCAGTCGAAATACCGTTACCCGAGAAAGCAAAGCGTTATTCATTGAGAAAAATGGGTTTTCAGTGGTGGCACCTATCAATGTTAATAAGCCCGACTCTAAGTAAGGTAATAAAACATCTTGCTGAGCTTTATTGTAACGGTGGATTTCATCCAAAAATAAAATTGTAGATTGCCCAGCCTCTTGCTTTTCTTCAGCAACTTTAACCACATTGCGTATTTCTTTTACCCCTGAAGAAACGGCTGATAGCACTTCAATATGACAATCGCAAGCTTTAGCAACAAGATGCGCTAAAGACGTTTTCCCAGTCCCTGGCGGACCATATAATAGAATAGAAAAAAGCGTTTGTTCCGATACCAAGGTTGAAATAGGTTTGCCTTCACCTAGTAAATGCTTTTGACCGATGTATTCAGA
>CAXBFV010000286.1:0-2362 GCA_963974985.1 uncultured Gammaproteobacteria bacterium
TAGGGTTAGTTTGAATCCACGTTTGGTATTCTTGCTCATAGTGATCTCTCTTGGTGTTGGTTTCGTTGAATAAACTGTGAGATATCGATAAGAGAAAGGTGCCTAGTGGTGGACTACTTTTACTGCCTACTGCGTCGTAAATGCTTTGACACCATTGCCGCCATCTTTGGATGTAGTCACCAATGCGTTTTTTAGACGCACCTTCTGCATAACAGCAGGCTAACTTCCTAAGATGGTTAGTCAAAGCAGTGTGAGAAACAACAGGTTCTTCTTCAGCAAAGTCTATACCTAAAAAGCTGAATCCTTTGTTTGTCTTACCGATATAAGTTTTTTCTGGATGCATCATAATAAGAATACTAGTAATATAAGGTCACTTATTCAGCAGTGGCTTTATAAAACGTAATAAAAAAAGAATAAGTCAATTTGGCAACAGCAAAACTCTTAGGGAGGCTAAGTTAATCGCTTGGTTGTCTTGAGAGTAACCGCCATAGACGCTTCTGCAGAACAACTCTTAAAAAGACAATTTAAAAGAGAACTATAAACGCGAGAATGTTTATAATTACCGTGCTGAGGAAATCCATGTAGTCGGGCAAACTATCATTTCTGTGGTTGAAGATTAAAATAGTTAAAAATGTCTGACTTAATGCTGGTACACAAAACCACCATATAAATACTTAGTTGCCTCAGCACCTAAAATTAAAACTTTAGAGCCTTTCTTTAATTTTTGAGATCTTCTTAATTTATCAAAGCTATACCAAATTGCAGCAGAACCCATATTGCCAACCTGGTCTGCATCCACAACAATTCGCTCGACATCAATCCCTAAAAATTTATGTATATGCTTTGCCATGCGCCCATTGGCTTGGTGTGGAATAATAAAATCAAAATCACTTTCTTGATAGCCTCTACTATAGATTGCATCCAAACCTGCTTGAAAAAGTTGCATGCCATACTCAACCACATGCTTTGTATTATGCTGAAAGTTATTCATATTGTTTTCACATTGAGGGTGCCGGCTGCCACCTTCTAAATAAAACCCACTTTGCTTATCTAAACCAATGTGACCCATATAAATATCACTGATTATACTCTCGTCTGAATGATCGTCAGCACCAAATATCACCGCACCAGCACCATCTCCCATTTGCATATAATTCACTAATTGCTCTATCTCATTGCCCTGAGTCAGGGCATCAAAATATACCGAACCTGTTTCAGACCCCACAATACCAATGGCTTTCATATTGGGATCCCCGTTAATCATAGGAGCCACAAGCTGTAATGCATTCGCAAAACCTGTACAGGCTTGCCTCAGTTCAAGATAAGGCTTTTCATGTTTTAATTTTTCAGCCACCCAAGCAATATTAGGCGGTAATAAAGTATGCGGGCTTGTCGTATGTCCAACCAAATAGTCAAGCTGAAGATCTTCTATTTGATCTTTTGTTTTACCATTATTCAACATTTCTTCAGCAGCACTTAACAACGCACTTTGACAAAGCTCTGGTGCACTGGGTGAAGCATGAGAAATTGCTTGATTTAAATCACGTGTAAAATGGCGGTTTTCCACGCCGATCTTTTTAGCAATCCGTTTGGCAATTCGAACCGACTTTGCCTGACTATATTGCTTTAAGGATTCAAGTAACACCTCATTTGATAATGGCTCTCCTGGTAGCGCCGAACCAGAGCCTAATAACTTGACACGATGTGGTGAAAAATAAACACTCATAGGCTAATCACTTCTTTCTTTTGCTTTAATAAGGTTTTTGAAAGCTGATCAAAATCAACGCCAAGCTGTTCAAAAGCGTCAGCTTCTGGTGCTAATAATTCGACTAACCCTTCATCAATACGAATATCTCGATCTAAACACCCTAAAGACTCTGCATGTTTTTTGCTAAAGAAAATATGCTTTGCTTCACCTTTTTTAATGGCACTAAAAAGTTGGTTAATAGGATGCTTAACGGCACCGTCAACTTAACTTTTCAGTTTTTAAAAATATCATTTCATCACATTTTAGGCGCAAATCTGGGACGCATCGTCCCAGATTTGCTTTGACAACTTAAATTGACAGCGTCTTTCATTGGCCGGATTTGTATAGCGGCCAACTTCCACTGAGAATATATTCCTAACTTTCCCCATCAATGATAAGACTGTCTGCACACCTTTTGGTGACTTAAACCTAACGAGGCATTTCTCTTTTCGCCTCGTAGCTTGATGCGCATTTTCAACACGATTATTTAACCTTTTGTGAGTGCGGTGTTCAGTATTTGGCATCATATTTTTAATTGGCTTTCTGTAGCTTGGCAGCTTATCTGACACGGCCACCCTAGGGGATGGATAACTGCCTAAGAGCCTAGAGAGAAAA
>CAXBFV010000287.1:0-2352 GCA_963974985.1 uncultured Gammaproteobacteria bacterium
AAAAGATTATCTCGAATAGTCCCTTTAAAAAGCGCTGGATTTTGCCCTAGCCAACTCACAGACTGGTACCAAGATTGAGTAGTAAAATTGGTAATGTCTTTATCATTAATCAAAATCTCACCTGAGCAAGATTTTACAAAACCTGTCAAAGTATTCAACAGTGTGGTTTTACCCGCACCACTTGGACCCACTATTGCTATTTTTTCACCTGCTTGGATAGAAAGATCAATGCCATTCAAGGCTTTAATAATCCCACGTTCATAATCCACAGACACGTTTTTAAAATTTAAAGAAACCGAATCACAGGCTTTCCAGATTGCCTTATCTTCTGCTTTCTCGTCTTCCGCACCGAATGCCAATACTTTTTGAATTTCTAAGGCAGCGCCTACAGCCTCGGCCTTTGCATGATAATGGGTACCTAATTCTCTCAAGGGTAAGAAAAACTCAGGCGCCAACAACAAAATAAATAAAGCCCCTTGCAGAGTCATACCCGATAAAGACCACCACATATTATTATCTGTGCCATGATTTAAAAATCCTAATCCTAAATAAATCGCAATTAACGCAATAGAGGCTGCGGCAAAAACCTCCAATACGGCTGAAGATAAAAATGCAATGCGCAAAACACTCATGGTTTTCATACGGTAGTTATCAGAAATTTTAAAAATTGTTTCCGCTTGTTTTTTCCCTTGGCCAAAAAGTTTAAGTGTTGAAAGCCCTTGAATCACATCTAAAAAATGGCTGCTCATTCGCGCCATAGATTGGAAATTTTTCTGCTGAAGCGAGGCCGCCCCCATGCCTACCAATGCCATAAATAAAGGAATCAGTGGTGCACAAATAATAAAAACAAAACCACTCACTAAACTCACGGGAAAAATAAAGATCAGAATCGCAATTGGCACATAAACAGCCAAACTCATCTGCGGCAAATAATATACTAAGAAATTATGTACGCCTTCCACTTGTTCAACAACGGTGCTGACTAATTGTCCTGTGGGTAGTTTTCCTGCAGTCACAGGTCCCATTTGATTAATATGTGACAGTAAGTCACGTCGTAATTTTTTCCTGACAATCGCCGAGGTTTGAAAACCCACCACTTCTTTTAGCCAAGCAAGGCCTGCCCGTAGAATAAAAATTCCACCAATACCCACAAAGTTATAAATCAGGTCCGTCGTATTCATGCCATGCATATAAGCACCATAAGCAATATGTGCTAACCAGTACATTTGCAATATAAGCAAAAGTCCATTAAGTAAGCCAATACCAACCGTTAATAACACCCAATGCTTGGCTTCTTTGGCAATGCCTTTCAACCAACGCCCTGCTAATTTCTTCTGTTCTTTTTCTTGCTGATGCGCTTTTTCAGCTTGTTCTGCCGTCATGTTGGACATATCTACTCAACCCCATAAAAATGGCCCACAGTATATACCCATTACGCAAACAGGTCGATTAGACTACCGACAATCTAATGAGAGATTGATCTAGCTCAATTTTAATCGGCTACTTCTACTACAAAGTATCTCACCTATCTGGATAAATATCGCAAACACAGCTTTTATTAGATGAGTATTTAATCTGCTTTTAAGCACTAAATTTATCATTCACGACGGAGCATAAACTCATGAAGAAAACCAAGACCAATACCAAAAAAATAGTACTCGCCAGCAGCTGCATCCTTGCGACAGCATTACTGGTAGGTTGCGGGGCTAACAAAGGTCTGGGCCAATATAATATTAATGACGCCATGAAAACCATGCCAAAAGATGTTAAGGCTCGAATAGGTGATTTTAAATTTTATTTTGCAGAATCAGGCCCTGACAAAAAAGAAATTATTGCAAGTGGAATAAAAACAAGTCTTCGCACAAATGCCTTAGGAAAATCAGCCACCAAGGCGTGCAACTGGGTTTTTTATAGCGCCTTAATCAACCTTAAAACTCAAGCCCAACGCATGAATGCCAACGCAGTTGAAAACATCGACTCTAACTGGAAAAATAAACGCACTTCAAGCACAACAAAATATGTCTGCGCAAGTGGTTCTTTACTTGCTGGCGTTGCTTTAGTTGGAAATGCTATTCAGGAATAAATATATGAAATTTTCGCCCCATATAGGTTCAACATTAATACTTTCACTCTGCCAGACACTTTTTGCTTCTGAAAGCTGTACCGTCATTCTAAAACCTCAGTCAAATTTTTATACGCAATCCATTAATAATCCAAGTATTGATGCCCTTTATTTTGCGCAAGAAATTAATCCAAATACTAAAGCAACCAACCCCCCTCATCTGGAGTTTGGCCAATTAGGCAATACAGAAACAACAAAATATGGTAGTGTAACATTCTTTCTGTAAATTC
>CAXBFV010000288.1:0-2350 GCA_963974985.1 uncultured Gammaproteobacteria bacterium
GCTATTTCTGTATTTGTTGAGTTGGGCATGCTTTCGGTTTTAAATTCTGGAACTATCTTTATTGATGACATTCCAGCACTTGTTGGTCATGGAAGTTCTGAAGCTGAAAGAAAACAAGAGTACCGAAAGAGAATCAGTGATGCGAAGCATATTGGCTTAGATTATTGCCTCGAAAAGGAATCATTGGGACAATGTCCCGCGGAGCGTCCACCAGAGAAAGAGTTAGAGATAAAGATAAAGTTAGAGAAAGAGACAAAGAAAGAAATTAAGGCTTATTCTTCTGAGATAATATCTTTGTTGAATAAATTATCTGGAAGTTCTTTTAAATCAAACTCTAAGTTCACGTTTAATTTAATCCAAGATCGCTTTAATGAAGGTTTTTTAATTGATGACTTTTTTAAAGCAATTAAAAATCAGGTGACGATTTGGTTGCATAATCCAAAGATGAAAACATACCTTCGCCCAGAAACTCTTTTTGGACCAAAAATGGGGAGCTATGCCAATCAAAACATAACCACTGAGCATGCTGCAGTTATGCAGGGAAAAATTGGTGAGAAATTTTTATCCTCTATTGGATCAAATGCAATTTCGAAGGAGGACTTTAATCATGCTTTTAGATAAAAAAGTTTTCACTATTTACATGGGGTTTTTTGCTGAGAACTCTGGTGAGCTTGTCAGTGAGGCAAGACTTGAGCTGTATTTTGAGATGTTGAAAGACATTTCAACAGCAGATTTTAAAAAAGGGGCGAAGCACCTCTTTCAAAATAGAAAATATAAATCATTCCCTCAAATTGCTGAAATAAGGCAAGCTTGCAAAATTGAAGTGGAGCAGGAAGCTATTTCTGCATGGAGTTCAATTGAGAAAGCAATTAGAGATTTAGGGCGTAATGCACAAATCAGATTTTATAATCAGATTGCTCATTCAGCACTTGATAGTTTGGGAGGGTGGAGCAGAGTTTGTGTTTCAAAACCAGACCAGCTTAGTTTTTTAAAAAGTGATTTCTTGAAAGCATATGTTTTTCTAAAAGAAAATGAGAGCGGCACTGCTAGTGCTCAAGCCACTTGTATAGGTCTAGATAGATCTGAGCTTGAAACACGAGTTATAGTGGGAGGTCAATTATGAGTATTGATAATTTAATTGCACAGCAGGTCAATGATGCTTTATCACCTCTGATTGGTGAAATTCATCATATCCTTAATCGAAACCTTAAAGTCGAAAAGTATAAATCTATCCAGGTTCCTACTTCTGAAGTGGCAAGAATTTTAGGTAAAACGCCAGCAACAATAATCAACTATGTTGATCGTGGTTTGCTGAATCCTATTGATCCACTTGCTAAGCATAAGCAGTTTACCTTAGAGGAATTGGATAATTTTAAAATGCACTTGAGGTGATTTTAGCATCAAGCGAAGTGGATGTTTTTTACTACCTCTAATTACATTTGTAATTGGAAGTAAAAAAGTAAGCTGATATTGCAAGCAATATTCCTTAATTCCTGGCGGCAAGCTGCTGGCGTAATTAAGGTTTAAGCCCCATAGGCTATAATAATTTATCTTTCCCACCCCTTATTCCTAAAGGAATGCAGGGCGGTGGACTCACTTTGTTCGGAAAGAACATTATTATTCGCCGCTTCCCCAATTTCATTTGGGGAATGCTCAGCCCACCGTCTACGCTACGCTTGACCAACGTGTTTTACACCATGCACTAACGTGAAGCGGCACCCGACGTAAACTTGGGCACAAATCAAGCGCTTCAACTAAGAGCATGTCACTTCCTTTGGTCGTTGGTAAACCACGTTGGTCAAGCCTTTGGCCCGACGGTGGGCAGCTTCGCTAGCTTAATGCTTCGCATAAATTGAAAAGGTTAAATAGAAGCACAATGATAGATTCAAAACGCTAAGGCGTTTTCAATCCAGTGCTTCAGATTATAAAAATATTAGTATTTTTGGAGAAATTAAATGAAATTAGAAAATATAATTGCCTCAATAGGTTTTGGGGCTGTAAGTGTCTTTTTGGCATTGATTATTGGGTTGTTCCTTAACTCAAATATTGTCTTTCCTTATATAGGTAATGCTTATGAGTGGATAGATGATATTGCCTCTGTTTTGGGGTTTGGCTCAGGTAATGGCTGGATTGGGTTTATTTTGCTTGCTCCGGTATTTAGCGTGGTAAGATATATTGGTTTTAATGTGTTGTCAGATTTTCAATATACTTTTCAGGTCGGGGTGATTAAGTTTTTTGCAAAACTATTGCTGCTTTTGATTTGTGCCTTATATTTCTGCTGCTTAGTTTGGGTTTCAACAAACTTCTTTTACACATATTTTAAACTGGTGCCTTTTGATGGAGGTATGTT
>CAXBFV010000289.1:0-2340 GCA_963974985.1 uncultured Gammaproteobacteria bacterium
AGCAATGGGCTTTAAATTTATCATTGGTTTATCCATCGGGTTTGTTTTTTTTATTGTTAATCAATTTTTTGGTCCCTTAACATTGGTTTACGGCTTGCCACCTTTTATTGGCGCTGCACTCCCCTGTTTTATTTTTGCCTGCTTGCTCGCCCTTATGTTTTGGAAAATGCGAGAATAAATTCACACTTTATATTTTTTTATCATGGAGAACCTAATGAATGTTCGCACTATATATAAAATCTTTCCTAAAATCCTTTGTGCTTCACTCCTTTTCGGAAGTTCACTAATGAATACGGCCACAGCTCAAGAAGCACCAAGCACCACACTGGGTTTCGACGATTCTTCTGTTCATACTTATACCCTAGATAATGGATTAACTATCCTCGTTAAACCAGATCAACGCGCACCTGTTGTGCTCACACAAATTTGGTACAAAGTAGGTTCTACTTATGAACCCAATGGAATTACAGGTATTTCCCATATGCTTGAACACATGATGTTTAAAGGCACCACAGATTTAAAGCCTGGCGATATTGAAACGCTTGTTGAAGCCAGTGGTGGCTCACAAAATGCATTCACTTCTTATGATTATACTGCCTACTACCAATTTTGGGGGAAGGATAATTTAAAGCTCAGTTTTGAAATTGAAGCAAGTAGAATGAATAATCTTATTTTAGATCAAGATCTTTTTGACAAAGAAAAACAAGTAGTCATGGAAGAGCGCCGCATGCGCACAGAAGACAACCCCATTGCCTTTGCACAAGAACGTTTTTTAGCCTCAGCCTATATTGCAAATCCACGTCACCACCCTGTCATTGGTTGGATGGGAGATATTGAACAGTACCAACTTTCTGATCTTAAAGAGTGGTATAAAAAATGGTACACACCCAATAACGCTATTATTGTTGTTGCAGGAGACGTCGATCCTGAAACCGTTCATCAAGAGGCTTTAAATTATTTTGGACATCTTGAAAAACGCACGACACCTACTCTAAAAAAACACCCTGAAATTGAAGCTGTAGGTGAAAAGTACCTCAAGGTTAATCACCCTAATGTTGAAGTGCCAACACTTTTCATGGGTTACACCACCCCTTCTGTAAACAGTATAGAAAGCAAAGATATTTATGCCTTAATTGTGCTTGAGACAATTATTGGCGGGAATGAAACTTCCAGACTACAAGAAAACTTAGTTCGCAATCATGAAATCGCAACGGGCATTAGCGCCAACTATGATCCTTTTGCTCTAGACAATGTTCTATTTACAATTCTTGCTTTACCCAACCAGGGCCATAGCTTACAAGAACTACAAGATGGTATTAATCAGCAAATTAAATCTGTTATTACAGATGGTGTTTCAAGTGAAGAACTTGAGCGCGTCAAAACAAATGTCCTTGCTGGTAAAATTTACATGATGGACTCCATCCCTTCTCAGGCTATGATGATGGGGTCTTTTGCAAGTCTAGGCTTACCCACCAACTTTGAAAAAACCTTACTTGATGAAATTCAAAAAGTTTCCGCAAAAGAGGTTCAGGATATTGCCAAAAAATATCTTACTTCTGATAATTTAACAGTTGCGAGACTTGAGCTTCCCGCATCAGTACAAACAAAAGAAGCGTCAACAATTACTAATATTCCAATGCCAAATCAAAATACTTCTGTATCCAATACAGGAGATAACAATGAATAAAATTACTCGCGTCTGTTCGCTTGTTTTTTCTATAACATGCCTCAATACTGTGCCTTATGCGTCAACTCCAGCTAATCACCTTCAACATGAAAGCACCTCTCTTATGTCTAAAACATCACCCTCTACCGCCCACACCCAATATCTCAACATTGAAGAATGGACCACACCTAATGGGACGCCTGTTTATTTTGTGCCCGCACGTGATGTTCCCATTGTGGATTTAGATATAACCTTTAATGCAGGCAGCACACGTGATGGCAAACAATATGGTTTAGCAGCCATGACATCGCACATGCTGACAACTGGCGTCAAAGGTCTTCAAGAAAATAAATTACTTGATAAAATTGATGCAACTGGCGCTCAAATCAGCACTGACTCAGATAGAGATATGACAGTAATTAGCTTACGCTCCATGTCAATGCAGAAATATCTTAACCCCGCTATCTCATTGCTCTCAAAAATTACAACCAGCCCTAGTTTTCCAGATGACGCTTTTAAAAGACTACAGCAGCAATCGCTCACAAGTCTTGCTTTGGAAAAACAATCTGCGAGCACAATTGCCTACAAAGCTTTTATTGAAAAACTATTTGAAAATAACCCTTACGCTTCGCCAACCTCAGGGAATGAACAATCTGTAAAAAACATGACCAGAC
>CAXBFV010000290.1:0-2338 GCA_963974985.1 uncultured Gammaproteobacteria bacterium
ACCGTATATGCACAAACAGACGGAACAATTTCAAATCTGTTTTCCTCTATAGGCAGTCCTGTCACGGCTCAACAGCCTTTATTTTCATTTATAGATACGTCTCATTGGTATGTCCAAGCAAACTTTAAAGAAACCGATTTAGGATCTGTTCGTTCAGGCGATAATTCTACCGTACGACTCCGCATGTATTTAGGAGACAAAATTTATCAAGGAAAGGTTGTTTCTACAAACTGGGCGGTCAATCGCCAACAAAGTAATACGAGAAACCAATTACAAGAAATTGAAAATGAAAATCAGTGGGTGCTTCTGGCACAGCGTTTTCCTGTTTTGATAGAGATATTAAACCCTGATCCAAATTTCCCTTTACATATAGGTGCTAGTGCATATGTTAATATTGAGACACACTAGTTCTTTTGATCGCGACCCCTATTTAGATAAATTTAATTTAGCCTTTATTTCAACCCTAGGTACGGTCGTTTATCTCATCCTTTTTATGCTTATTTTAAAGCTTCCAGAAGCCACCTTTGGCATGCTTGTGGGCGCATTAAGTATTGTCATGTGCTCCTTATCTTTTTTATTTGATAAGAAACAAAAGTTACAAGCACTCTTATTCATGATGCTTGTCGTTACCTTCGCCACCTACAGCATAACAATAGCGGCATATTCCCCTACTGCGGCGCTCCTTTGGGTCATTCCCCTTGCCTTTATTGTCTACACCCCTACAATCAAATGGCCTAAATACATCGCCTATTCTTCTGTTAGTTTAACGCTGGCACTTGTGGCATTGCATTTCCCAGGCGCTGGCTCCCTCTATGTTGCCAATAATCGTCTGATTATTTTTATATCAGTCTTATTCATATCTGGGTTAATTATTCTGCTTTACCCCGAACAACTTGTCAGGAAAAGAAGAGTGGCTATTTGGTTAATTCTAGAGGCCGTCGCAAGCCTTCTAAATTGTCAAAATGATAAAGAGCAACGTGTCCATATGCAAAAGTATCATGATAATTTGCTGCGCTATAACAACTATCCAAAAAAAGAAAATGATCTTTATTCAACCCTTGTCTTTAGCACTCAACAGCTTGCATTAAGCGCAATTTTTCATGCCAATCAACAGACCTTAAGCCATATTATAACGCCAGCACATCAAGTATATTTACAGTCAATGATAGATGGATTTGCAAATATAAAATCCGTCCAAGAAGGTATTTTACCCGTGCCTGATAGCCAATCACCCAATAAAAAATCATCTGATATCATTAATAACCAGCTTAACGCGCTATTATTAGCGATAAATCAATACATTCATAAAGTTCAGAGGTAACCCATGCCACCTCTAACTTTATATACTCGAGTGCTACATATTACTTTCGCCATAGTTCTTGCTTTGGTTATTACTAACTTATTTCATATCGAGCGTGGTTATTGGGTTAGTATGACAGTTATGATTGGCTATAGCTCATTTTCTGCCGGCGCGGTCTCTCTCAAAATTAAACAACGTATTTTAGGCACGGTGATAGGTTTATTATTTGCATTTTTATTTCTGAAAATATTTCGCATTCAACCTGATCTAATTTACTTAGTCACTTTAGCGTTGTTTTTTTGTTTTTATACAATAGAAAAAAACTACCTTCTTGCGTGCATATTAATTACTGTTATGGTGATGCTCCTTTTTGACTATACTCAGCTTCCAGGTGTAGGCCCCGATCAGTTATTTGCAGATCGAATAATTGACACTTTGATAGGCATATTAATTGTCCTGTTTACGGAACTTATTTTTCCAAATAAAAAAATAACACAGTCACTCATTAAATATCATCTTAATAAATGTTTACGCGCCTATGCTAAACACTTACATATTTTAATTGATGCCTTGTCCACTAAAGGGAATGCGCCTCTAGATTTGTCTGCTTTGCATGCAATGATGATCAGTAGAAGCACACTGGAGCAATATCTCAACGATGCCAACATGCTAAAAAATAAACATAACGATATACATCAAGAACTCATCAATACACTTTATAATATTCGGTTAAATATGGGAAATATTGCTTTTTTAATTCAACATTATAAAGAGGATATGTTTCCTGCTCAAAATGATTGTCAGCCCTTTATAAAACTACTGACGGATGTTGAAAATAAACTTCAAAATATTGACTCTAAAGAAGTGGTTTTTATGCCCTCTACTTTAGAAACCATAGATACAGCTTTCTATGAATATATTAATGATGGTCTAGATATACACACCAAAACAAACAAGGGTTGGAAGAAGGCCCCAGTTATCTGGGTTTCATCTGAGCGAGCATTCCAGATAAAAAACAATAAAGACCTGAGAGATTCA
>CAXBFV010000291.1:0-2333 GCA_963974985.1 uncultured Gammaproteobacteria bacterium
CTCTTTCATTTCATGATAAAAGTCATTCCCTGCACGCGTACGCTCACCCACACCTGCAAATACTGAATAACCACTATGCTCTTTAGCAATGTTATTAATTAATTCCATCATGGTAACGGTTTTACCAACACCCGCACCACCAAATAAACCTACTTTACCACCTTTTGCAAAAGGGCAGATTAAGTCAATAACTTTAATACCTGTTTCTAATAACTCTGAACTCAAAGATTGCTCTTCAAAAGTAGGCGCCTTGCGATGAATAGGCATAAATTGATCTGACTTTATTGGGCCAGCTTCATCAATTGGCTTACCCAAAACATCCATAATGCGACCTAAAGTTCCTTGGCCGACAGGCACTTTAATGGCGTCACCCGTATTATCACAATCCATGCCACGCTTTAGACCATCTGTACTTCCCATTGCAATCGCACGCACGACACCATCACCGATTTGCTGCTGCACCTCTAATGTTAGATCAGCATCTTTAACAACCAAAGCATCATAAACTTTTGGAACATGTCCTCGAGGAAACTCAACGTCAACCACCGCACCAATAATCTGATTAATTTTACCCATACTCATATTATTTTTCCTCTATCCAAATACTTAAATAGTTAAATACTAATTAGTTCTAAACCGTTGCTGCACCTGACACTATTTCTGCCAATTCCTGCGTGATCGCAGCCTGTCTTGCTTTATTAAATTGTAAATTCAAAGAGTCTATGACATCTGATGCATTATCTGATGCACTTTTCATTGCAATCATTCTTGAAGCTTGCTCACAGGCAATGTTTTCAACTACACCACGATAAACTTGTGATTCCACATACCGCACAAGCAGCACATCTAATAATGCTTTTGCATCAGGCTCGTAGATATAATCCCAATGATGGTCTAATTTTTCACTATCATCTGCCACAACAGGTAAAAGCTGATGTTTTGTTGCTTGTTGAGTTATTGTGTTCACAAACTCATTTGAAAATAATAGAAGCTGGTCAATCTTTGCTTCGTCAAAAGCATCAATCATCACTTTTACTGAACCAATCAAATCTTGCACAGAAGGTGCATCACCCAAGTGATTTGTCAAAGAAACAATATTCAGCTCTAATCGGCGGAAAAAACTTTCAGCTTTAGATCCAATAATACAAATATCAATCTCTACATTTTCTGCCTGTAGCGCCTTAACCGTTTTTAAAACCGCCTTAAAAAGATTAATATTTAAACCACCGCATAAACCTCGATCTGTTGACACAATAATTATACCAACACGCTTAATTTCTCTCTGATCAAAATAAGGGTGATGATATTCTAAATTTGCTTTAGCCACATGCGATATCAAACGTGACGAATAGTCTGAATAAGGCTTTGCCGCATCCATTCTATCACGCGCTTTTCTCATTTTGCTTGCCGCAACCAACTCCATTGCGCGTGTGATTTTCTGCGTATTCTTAACACTGCCAATTTTAGCTCGTATCTCGCGTCCTGTTGCCATGACTAATTACCCTACCAAGACTGTGTTGCTTTACACTTTGTCACAATTTCTTCTAGTGTTGCCGCCACTTTATCATCATAAGCACCACTATTGTCTATTTCCGTCATGAAGCCGGCATACTGATCACGCGCAAATTCATGTAATGTTTTTTCAAAGCTGGTGATCACTTCAATACCCATATCATCTAGATGGCCTTTCTCAACGGCAAACAAAGATAATCCCATTTCAGAAACACTCAACGGAGAATATTGTTTTTGCTTCATTAGCTCCATCATTCTTTGCCCACGCTCTAACTGCTTGCGTGTTGCATCATCAAGGTCAGATGCAAACTGCGCAAAAGCCTCTAACTCTCTAAATTGAGCCAAAGCCAGCTTCATTCCGCCACCTAGTTTCTTAATGATTTTAGTTTGAGCAGCACCCCCTACACGAGAAACTGAAGCCCCCGAGTTAATGGCAGGCCTAAACCCTGAGTTAAATAAGTTCGTCTCTAGGAAAATTTGTCCATCTGTAATTGAAATCACATTCGTTGGTACAAATGCAGAAATATCGCCTGCTTGTGTTTCAATAATAGGTAATGCCGTCAAAGAACCTGTCTTCCCTTTAACTTCACCATTGGTTACTTTTTCAATGTAGTCTTCACTTACGCGCGCCGCTCTTTCCAAAAGTCGGGAATGAAGATAAAAAACATCTCCAGGATAAGCTTCACGACCAGGAGGACGACGTAAAAGTAGAGAAATTTGACGATAAGCCCAAGCCTGTTTCGTTAAATCATCATAGATAATTAAGGCGTCTTCACCTTTATCACGGAAATACTCACCCATTGCACAGCCCGCATAAGGCG
>CAXBFV010000292.1:0-2327 GCA_963974985.1 uncultured Gammaproteobacteria bacterium
TCCGCTATACGCTTTGACAGAAGAACAAAGAAATCAGCTGATTGCCAAAACGCCTTTAGCAATTTTAAATCATCGTAGTCTTGAGTGTCAGCCTTGTATTTATAACAGCAGCAATGATTTTCAATCTTTATCTGATGAAGACTGTGAACGCGTGGTAAAACTTGAGGACATTATCAAAGCCCCTATGTTTCACCCAATGGATCATCAAAATGCTCAGAATGTTGCTGAAATTAGAGCGCAGGTATTAAAAGAAAAAACAGACGATAGTCACGCCAATCAGGATTTTTATAAAGCTTTTGCCTCAAGCTGTAGCTGGTCTTACGGGTGTGGGCTTTAATGTTTAATACACCGCCCTCACCTTCTGCCATAGCGCATATTGACACGCAAGCACTGTTGAGTAATTTCAGACTGCTAAAACAAAAGCGTAAAAATTTTAAAAGCAGCATTGCCATGATCAAGGCCAATGCATACGGACATGGCTTAATCCCAATTGGAAAGCTTTTAGAGCAAGAAGCAGATTATCTTGGTGTCGCCTCGATTTTTGAAGGCATTGAATTAAGAGCAGCAGGTATTCAAACAAAGATTTTAATCTTCTCTGGCTTCTTTGATCAAAGCCATGTTGAACCTTTAATTGCACATGACCTCATTCCAGTTATTCATAGTGATTACCAAATTAACTTACTTTCTTCTTATTTTATTGCCGAGAATATAAAAAAAGAGATCTGGCTTAAAATCAATACTGGCATGAATCGACTAGGTTTTTCTCCTAATGATTTTGAAACTGCTTATAACCATTTAAAACAGCAATATCCTACAGCCTCCTTTAATGTACTCACACATCTTGCTGAAGCCGAATCTGAAAACTTTGATTTCACAAAACAACAGACCAGTAAATTTGAAAAACTTATCCAAGATAAAGTCTTTGACCATATTAGCATTTCAAATTCTGCAGCTATTCTGAATCATCATTTTGCAGCCTGTAATACTTTTCGTGCTGGTATTTCCATGTATGGCATTTCTACCTTAAATAATCCTGACAAAAATCTACCGCTTAAACCTGTCATGACGCTACAATCTCACATTATTGCCCTACACGATCTTTCTGTTGGTGAAAGTATTGGCTATGACTGTCGTTTTAGAGCAAAAAAACCTATTAAAATTGCAGTCGTTTCAATAGGTTATGGTGACGGCTATCCGCAATATACACCAGATAACACCACGGTACTGATCAATGGAAAAGCACGTCCAATTGTGGGGAAAGTCTCTATGGATATGATCACCGTTGATGTCACACATCTAAAATCCGTAAAGATATTAGATGAAGTGATTTTATGGGGAGAGAAACTCCCGGTAGAAAATATTGCGAATGAAATAAATGCTTCACCTTATGCCCTTGTAACGGGCGTTACTCAGCGCGTGCCAAGAAAATATATTTGAGTTTAAGGGTTACTCCACTGCTGCATCTCAGCACAGCTCAAACCAAAGACATCTAATACACGATAAACAAAATCATCAATAATCTCGTCTAAGGTTTTAGGGCGATGGTAAAATGCAGGTACCGGCGGCATCATAATGGCGCCTGCAAGTGTGGCTTGTTTCATGTTCTCAATATGGATCAAACTTAAAGGCGTTTCCCGAATACACATGATAAGCTTTCTTCTTTCCTTTAAAACCACATCAGCAGCCCTTGAAATTAAAGAATCACCAATACCATTGGCAATTTCACCTAATATCTTCATGGAAGCCGGAATGATAATCATGCCATCTGTTGGATAAGAGCCACTGGCAATAGAGGCACCAATATCGGCATTAGGATGAACAAAGTTTGCTAACTCTTTAATATCTTTCGAACTATGGTTCGTCTCAAAGCCACGCGTCATTTCGGCAGGTTTTGAGATCACCAAATGTGTTTCAATATCATGCGCCTTAAGCACTTTAAGCATACGTACTGCATACTCAACACCTGTCGCACCTGAAATGGCAATGATGATTCGATTATGCTTCAACATGACTTTCTCCTAAAGCTAATTGCTTCAATAACTGTATATGCTCGGGATGATCATTTAAACAAGGCATCACAAAATAGTTTTTACCACCCGCCTCCAGAAATGTTTTCATTTCTGTCACTTGTAGCTCTTCCAAGGTTTCTAAACAATCTGCAGGAAAGCCAGGTGCCATCACCATAACATTCTGCGCTTTACCTTTAGCACATTCCGCTAAAATATCTGTCGTATAAGGTTCTAACCATTTCTTAGGCCCAAACCGTGATTGAAAAGATAAAATAACCTCACCAGAGAATTCACCTTCTAGCGCTTCTTTAAGCAATC
>CAXBFV010000293.1:0-2323 GCA_963974985.1 uncultured Gammaproteobacteria bacterium
TAGGATTAGGCGGGCACGTACAGCGTCAGCTGCTCGCTTAGTGCGATAAGAGCCAACTTGTAGCATGTAAGTGGTTTTATATTGTTTAACTTCATCAGGCTTTGTATCAACAGTTACGGTGTCATGGGTTAAATTCGAGTAGAAGGTAAATTTTGGTTTTTCTGCAGTTGGCTGTTCGGTTGGGGTGGAGGTATCTTTGACTTGGGTTTTCTCTTCAGATTTTAAAGCCGCGGCATCAGTTGAATCTTTCAATGTGGTTTTTTCTATAGTTTTGGGTAAAGTTTCTAATGGCTTAATTTCTTTTACGACTGTTTTTTTCTTGGGGGCGACTATGGTTTTTACAGGTGTGTGGGTTGCTGCTTTCTTGGTCTTAGCTTTATCCCCGGACATGAGGAAAATGCCAAGCAAAAGAATCACAAGAATAATGATGGTATAGACAAAGAGCTTTTGTGTTGGGAAATTAAACTTAGTGCTCGATTTCTTTGCTTTTCTTGCCTTCTTTGGCGCGGGCTTTTGGGAAGCAAGTTTATTTTGTACGGGTTTCTTTTTTACAGCAGCTTTTTTAGCGGCAGGTTTCTTTTTAGGCTGGTAGCCTTTTGCAAAATCTTTCACGGGTTAATTCCTCTCATCTCTCTAATTATACTTATTGAAATTGGTGTTGTTTTTTTTAAAGGGTTCGGCAGTTACATTTTTTCAGGTGATGAAATGCCTAATAAGGTTAAGGCATTTGCAAATACTTGTTTAAGTGCAGTAATAAGCACTAAACGCGCCTGCATAGTGGGTTGATTATCAATAATAAACTTTTCAGCATTGTAGTAAGTATGGAAAAGGTTCGCAAGTTCGCGCAAATAAGTGGTGATTAAATGCGGCTCTAATTTATGAGCGGCTTTTTCGATGACATCTTTAAACAAGGCTAACTTATTGGCAATTGATGACTCATGATCAGAAGTGAGTTGATCTAAATGGCTGAGGCCCATTTCAGGTTGATACGTCAGGTTTTGCTCATGAAGCTGTCTGAAAACACTGCAAATTCGTGCATGGGCATATTGAATATAAAACACTGGGTTTTCATTAGATTTTGATTTGGCTAGATCAAGGTCAAAGTCTAGATGTTGATCTGCTTTGCGCATGATGTAAAAAAAGCGTGTGGCATCATTACCGACTTCTTCACGAAGGTCTCTTAGGGTGACAAAAGAGCCGCTTCTGGTAGACATTTGTACTTGTTCGCCACCACGATAAAGAATGGCAAACTGTACTAATGGAATGCGAATTTGATCACCATTTAAATCGAAGGCTTTAGCTAAGGCCATTAGTCTCGGGATATAACCATGATGATCAGCACCAAATAAATAGATCAGCTCTTTGAAACCACGATTAAATTTATTACTCATGTAAGCGGCATCTGAAGCGAAATAGGTGGTTTGACCATTATCTCTGACTACAACGCGATCTTTCTCATCTCCAAGTTCTGTGGCTTTAAACCATTGGGCACCATTTTTTTCATAAAGGAAATTATTATCGGTTAAACGTTGAATCGCATTTTGAACATCATTAGATTCCATGAGCGAACGTTCAGAAAACCAAACATCAAATTCCACACCAAATTCACTTAAATCCTTTTTGATGTCGGCTAAAATTGCAGTGAGGGCAGCATGGTGAATATGATCATAATTTGATTGAAGCAATGTTTTAGCATTATGAATCAATCCGTCAATATGACGCTCTTTATCGCCCGTTTCAGTTTCAGGATTTAAGTCTTCAGGGATATCTTGATAAAGCGCTTGAAGGTCAACCCTAAAAAGATTGCTGTGAGTTTGTTTTAGTTGCTCAGCAATATCGTAAATATATTGTCCTTTATAACCATTGCTTGGAAAGGTAGGTTTGAGATCTAATAACTCTAAATATCTCAGTAGAACACTGGTTGCCAGAATATCCATTTGGCGGCCGGCATCATTGACGTAATATTCACGCGTCACATCAAACCCTGAATGGGTCAGGACACTGGCAATGGCAGAACCAATGGCAGCACCTCGACCATGCCCTACATGTAGCGGGCCGGTTGGATTTGCAGAGACAAACTCTAAGTTTACTTTTTGATTTTGACCAATGTTGCTTTTACCGTAATTTTCTTTTTGGTCCAAAATCGTTTTGATAATATCAAATTGCACATTTTGGTTAAGGAAAAAATTAATAAACCCAGGGCCCGCAATGTCCGCTTTCTGAATTAAGGTAGAATTTGGTAAATTCGCAATAATCTTTTCAGCCAACTGGCGCGGGTTACATTGTGCTTGCTTTGAAAGCATAAGTGCAATATTGCAGGCGT
>CAXBFV010000294.1:0-2320 GCA_963974985.1 uncultured Gammaproteobacteria bacterium
CTAAAATGATGAGTGCAAGTAGAAGCGCCATAGGCAATGATGACTTAAGTCTCGCGCGGTTAAATAGTCCATCTCCGGCATGTTTTAAATTAGCAATGAAAGCGAAATTAAATTTCTCTCGTTTAAAAAGGATATTGATTAAAATGCTGATGGCATAAGCTACAGAAATCCCAAAGACTACCAGGCCGGTTCGTTCTAGAAAAACCATCCCATACTGATCACCCATCATGATACATTCGGAGATGATAATAATAGCAGTAAGCCCAATGACGACACCGGCGTAGCTTACGATCCCCTTATGTAAAATAACCAGGCCTGAAAGCATGGAAATAATGAGCAATCCAATTGTAATTATGAGAGTATCACCATTGGAAATAAGCATTAATAAATAAGCAAGACAGCCACCAACCAGTGTGCCTGTAATACGCATAATACCTTTTTCATAAGTGTGTTCAATAGAAGGTCTACTGACCGCGGCAACTGAAATAACAGCCCAATAACCACTTGGCCACTGAAAATATTGTTCGATTCCGTAAACAATAAAAGCAGAGAGAATTAATTTCAAACAAAAAATAAAGGTAGGGTAGTGATTGAGTTCAGACCATTTGAAATCTAGATGTTTGCTAATCATTAGGCGTTGCCATTTCGAGTAAATCTATTGTCTGTGTTCATTCTAGCATGGGATGTCTATGATGCGAAAATAAAGCACAATCGCGCTTTATTGAAACCTGGTTAGTTGATTTTACGCTTCTAAAACATTATTTTTTTAGATTTTTGAATATATTTTCCAATTAATTTTATTGAAATAAAGCCCACGATGATGCCTATGAGGACATAAAAAAAGCGTAACAGAACGATTTCTATTGTATCAATACCTTGATGATCATAAAGCAGCATGATGGTGAGAGCAATGGCAAAAGTATTGCCTGTGTGGGAGAGGTTTTTGGCGTTTACTATAATATAACCCGCGATAATATAGCCAAAGCATAAGGTGAATATTTTTAAAGGTGGATAGAGCAATGAAAGCAATACTCCGACTATTCCCAGAGAAGCTGCACAAAAGTGTGCTCCAAATCGTAATTTCCCTTTTCCAATAATGCCAAGAATTCGCTCTTCAATTATAAAGAAGCAAGTAATCGCTGCCCAATACCCACCAACGGTTTGCCAGATAAGCCAAGGAACATAGGTAATCAGGATAATCATTGCAAGAAGAAGCGCCATAGGCAGCGATGACTTAAGTCTAGCACGGTCAAACAAGCCATCTCCTGCATGTTTTAAATTAGCCATGAAATTGAAGTTAAATCTCTCTTTTTTAAACAGTATATTAATAAGAATATTAATGGTGTAAGCCACAAAAACCCCAAACATGACTAGACTCGTGCGTTCAATAAAAACTGTGCCATAATGACCATACCCAAGACTTAATGAATCAGAGAGAACAACAATGGCGGTAAGACCAATGACAACGCCAGCATAACTTATAATCCCTTTATGTAAAATAACAAGTCCAGAGAAAGTTGAAATAATCAGCAGGCCAATTGTTATAATTAATATGTTTCCATGAGACAGCAGCATTAAGATATAGGCAAGAAATCCACCAATAAATGTACCCAGAATGCGCATAATGGCCTTCCCGCAGGTATGCTCTATGGACGGGCGGATAACTGCTGTAACAGTGAGTACTGCCCAAAAGCCTTTAGGCCATTGGAAGTATTGCTCTATAGTGTAAACGATAAAGGCTGATAAGATTAATTTTAAACAAAAAAGAAAGGTGGCCTGGTGGTTAAGCTCAGACCATTTGAAATCTAGATGTTTGCTAATCATTAGGCGTTGCTATTTGCTCACGTGTTTGGCTTTTTTTAGTTTAGCATTGTATCGCCACCATGCAAAAATAAAGTAGAGAAGTGGTAAAATAAACAAGGCGCCTGAAATAATGACATAAACCCAGTCTAGCCCACCGCCCAATACTTTGTAGAGTAGTAAAAGTATAAAAATAAAACCGAATAGGAAAGGAAGTAGGATCATTTAATCTCCGTCATTTTAACTTCAACCGTTAGGGTTTCTTTACCGCCTCCACCTTTGAATATCGTGCCATTAGTAGGGGTCGCATCTACATAATGGCGACCAAAAGCAATTCTAATATGATCTTTGGAGACTTTGCAGCCATTGGTAGGGTCAAATCCACGCCAACCTAAATAAGGAAGGTAGACTTCAACCCAGGCATGGGAAGCGTCTGATTGTATTTTATTTTCGTAATTGCTGCCGGTATGAATGTAACCCATGCAATAGCGAGCCGGGATATTTAACAAACGCGCTAAGC
>CAXBFV010000295.1:0-2292 GCA_963974985.1 uncultured Gammaproteobacteria bacterium
AAATATACAACAAGCTTTTAAACCCTTATACGAAAAAATTTCTCGGCATATTAATGCCTTAGATATTACCAAGGACTTAGAATTTTCCATTGGAATAACACTCAACCTAACAAACAAAAGTTTATATTTCAAAGTTTATGGTCAAAATCTTAATGGCCAATTGAAAGCAAAAATTTTAAATAGTTTAGACACCATTTATTTTCCAAGAAAACTACCCAAGCTCCCTCAGAAAATATTAAAATTTAAGGTTCCTATTAAAATTACGAATAATTCGTAAAACTCATCACAAACTATTTAAACCCTCTTAATGACTACGATGATTGCTCCAGTATCACCAACTTCGTTATCGTTGCCAATACCTCCGTTGCAACTTTTAACTCTGCGACAGAAGGCAAGGATGGCGCGATACGAATATTAGAATCTTGAGGGTCTTTGCCATAAGGGAAGGTTGCACCTGCTTTTGTTAATTTCACACCGGCATCTGCTGCCATTTGGACTATTTTAGAAGCGCAGCCTGACTTAGATTCATAACTGATAAAATAACCGCCATTAGGTTTTTTCCAGGTTGCATACTCACCTTTACTACCTAATTCACTCTGTAAAACTTCATCAACCACATCGAATTTAGGTGTTAAAATTTCAGCATGTTTTGCCATAAGCGCTTTCAAGCCTTTAATATCTTTAATAAAATTCAAATGCCTAAGCTGATTAATCTTATCATACCCAATCGTTTGATTTGCCATTTGTTTTTTAAACCAATTAACATTTTGATGACTACTGATAAATGCTGAAACACCAGCACCCGCAAAAGTCACCTTCGAAGTTGAGGCAAACATGAACACTCTATTTGAATGCCCATATTCCTTACAAGCATCAAAAATATTAAGGAGCTTATCTTCAACATTATTTAAATCATGAACCGCATAAGCATTGTCCCAAAATATTCTAAAATCAGGCGCTGCTGTTTGCATTTTTGCTAATCTTTTAACAACTTCATCAGAATAAGTTTCGCCTGTAGGGTTACTATATTTAGGCACACACCATATCCCTTTAATTTTAGGGTCATTGGCAACTAACTCTTCAACCACGTCCATATCTGGACCTTCACCTGTCAAAGGAACATTAATCATTTCTATATCTAGAGACTGACAAATATTAAAATGACGATCATATCCTGGGACAGGGCATAAAAACTTAACTTTTCCTGTTTTCCAAGGCAGTACGTCACCAGGAAGCGGATGCAATAATGCTCTCACAATTGTGTCATACATTAAATTTAGAGATGAGTTCCCACCGATAATTACCTGATCACCATCTACATTAAATAGATCTAAAAATAACTGCTTCATTTCAGGCAAACCGGTTAACATAGTGGGCGCACTATAATTCCGATAATCTTTAGCACCTTTTCCAAAATCTTTCTCAGTAACATTATCTAGCATCGCCATAGAAAGATTAAGCTGTTCAGGACCCGGCTTTCCACGCGTCATATCTAAATTTAATCCAGCCTTTAAATAAGACTCATATTTTTTCTTCAATGCTGCTAACTCTGACATAATGATGAGCTCCTTTTACATATGCCAAGGCGGCGAAATAACTAGATAAGTATATATAGCACAATAAATTGCTGCAAATATATACGGCATATAAATTTCCATTCTTCTTAATGGATTTTGAATCCCTTTACGTTCAATTGCATCTTGTTCAGCTTTCCATAATGGACTTGACGGCAGCCGCTTTTCCAACTCTCCAATCACTTTTTCTTTAATGGTTACCGTATGTCTAAAGTAACGCACTAGGCGCCCCCATGAGTAACAAATTGCAATTAACCCCAAAAATGGCATTAACATCAACACCATCGACAACTCTGAGGTTGTGCGACTTAAGCCTAAAGCCATTAAGCTCACGATAAGAATATTAACAAGTAAAAAGAATAAATTAACTAAGGTACGCCTAAAACTAGCTCGATCAGCCATTTCCACATATAACTTATATTGCTCCATAAGCAGCATACTATATTGCTCATTTGAATAATGATCTTCATCTTCGTTCCAAAATTCTGATATTTCCAAGTCATCATATTGCGCCACAGGTGACTCCTTTTTCTATTAACATCAATGTATCTTAGACCGAATTAGGTGAAAGGTCTACTGGGATCCTGTGTTTATCAAACTTGCCTATAAACTTAATTTTAATTTCTTAAAACCCTACCTGCTATAAGCTCTATGATCTGACTTGGGGTACCATTTATTTTAACGTCACTCTGGCAAAATCCATCAATACCCGTTGGGG
>CAXBFV010000296.1:0-2279 GCA_963974985.1 uncultured Gammaproteobacteria bacterium
ACCAAGAAGTCTATGATAAAATCCAAATGCTTTATAAACCCACAGAGCACTATCATCCTCTAAAAGATCGCTACATGAAATTTTTATGGCGCCTATCGCCCTTTTTAGAAGAAGCGCGCATCAGAATGCATTCACGCCCGAAACACCGAACTTTCCATATTCTAAAATATGCACTTCAATCCCTGTCTCTTACCTTTATTGGCATGCTCCTAATGCGAACCAAGACAACAACAAAAGAAGTAGAATGGGGCAATTATCGTTCAGATGTCGTTAGAAATTCCGACTACCAAAAATTTGAATGTGGCATCAAAATGATACTTGATAGCTCCCATGAACAAACGCAAGCACTGACAACATATCTTGATCAAATGCAAAAAAAACACCGACTTGTATTTGGCTACTATCTTTGCTCCCATGCCATGGTCACCTGCTATATTCAGTCCTACAATAAAAACCACATTCATTTTATTGATGGCTCTGATGGCGGCTACGCAATGGCTTCAAAAATGCTCAAGGAAAACTTAAATAAGCAATCTTATAGTTAGGCCAAAAAACTTCACCACTATAGGTTGCCAATAGGAATAAAGCTTGGTACCGTGCAAACAAATTTATGACGTCCTTTAGATTAATATTGATGAAACAATATCGCCCACTGCTCATCCCCCTATTAAGCCTTGTTATTTTAACGCTCGGTGGTTCCTTGCTAACTACATTCCTTGCGCTTAAATTACATAGCTTAGGAGAAAGCAACTTCATGGTTGGTAGTTTAACCACTGCCTATTATGCAGGCGTTGTTATCGGCGCATTTAAGCTTGAGTCTGTCATTCTTCGAGTCGGCCATATTCGTGCTTATTCGGCATTTGCCTCTTTGCTGGCAGTTGTGACTATTTTACATGGTTTCTATATCGATATTTATTTTTGGATACCTTTACGCCTGATTGGTGGATTTGCCACAGCAGGTTTATATATCGTCATTGAAAGTTGGATTCTAACCGGTACAGATGCTAAAAACAGAGGCACAACCTTAGCCTTTTATATGATCTCCGTTTATATTGCGCAGGCGGGCGGCCAGTGGTTATTAAATGTTGCGAGTATTAACACAATGATTCCTTATTGTATCGCAGGAATTCTTGCCACACTCTCCGTGATCCCATTATCCCTAACACGCACCGTTACCCCAACTTTTACAGAACCAGAAACCCTCAATATCAGGCAAATGTTTAACACCAGTCCATCTGGTGTGGCGGCATGCTTTGTATCAGGAATGGTTTTAGGAAGTATTTATGGTCTATACCCTACCTTCATTCAAAACTTAGGATACAGTGTTTCTCAAATTTCAACGGTTATGGGCGTAACGATTCTTGGAGGCATGCTCTTTCAATACCCTATTGGTAAACTCTCAGACCACATGAGCCGACGCCTAGTCATTGCCATTGTTGCCCTCCTGTCCGCACTCCTAAGTTTTGTCGTCATGAGTTTTGGAGAACATAACTTTTTACTCGTCGCTTTGTTTTCTTTTCTCCTGGGAGGTTTTACCTTTTGCTTATACCCAATTGGTATCAGCCATGCTTGCGATCGCGTCAACAATAACCAGATCGTTTCTGCAACCCAAGGCCTTTTGCTCGCATATGGTATAGGTGCTACCCTTGGCCCAATCATTGCGCCGCTGTTTAATCTATTCATCACAAACAATGGTGTCTTAGTCTATATCATGGCCATGACCATTCCCCTTAGCGCTTTTCTGCTATGGCGTAAGAAAAATATCGCTTCGGTCCCAACTGAAGATAAACAAGACTTTGCTTTTGTATCAGACCTCACTCCCATCACCAACGAGATGGATCCAAGGGTAGAAGAAACTGCTCAATAATTTAATTTTTTAGTCTCCTAACCTTCATCAAACCCTACAAATTAAAATTGAGATTAAACTTGCTAAAGGCATTAATTTAGTGACTTGAGTGTTCTTAAATAATCTTTCGTTTTTCTTAGCCCTTCAGCAAGTTTATGACTCATTTCTGGATTCATATTTTGGTCTTGTGCATCCATTTCATTCATGCAATCTTGTGCATTTTGCTCAAGCCGTTTAATTTTATCATCTATGCTGATATCCATACTATAAATTTGATCTGCCTCTTCTCTCATATCCATATTTTACTCACTTATTTTTGATTTTAAAAAGGTTAGGTATATTTAGCATTCCATTCTCAGGGCTTAATATTGAACCCCATCAACCCACAAATATTGCTGAAGAACCAAATATATATAATATTTTTGATTATTTT
>CAXBFV010000297.1:0-2269 GCA_963974985.1 uncultured Gammaproteobacteria bacterium
AAAAGCACAAGGTGTTTTTCTACAAGAGAATGAGGTGTGGAAAGGAAGTTATTATGCAGACCTTAGGAACCCGCTTTGGGCTAAATCACTTTTGGAAGATCAAATCCCTGCAATTATAAAGCAGGGGTTTAATGGGCTTTTTTTAGACACGCTTGATAACTCAATTGAGCTTGAACTTGTTAATCCTAAAAAATATATGGGAATGCAGCTTGCTGCAGTTTCACTCGTGAAATGGATACATAATAACAACCCTAATATTAAGATCATGGTGAATCGTGCTTATCCTCTCTTATCTCAGATGGCGCCTGACATAAATTACGTTTTAGCTGAGTCTCTTTATACAAGTTATGATTTTAAAACGAAGAAATACTCTGTTAGACCTCAAAAAGCGTATGAGGAGGAGGTTAATAGTTTGAAAAAGTTAAAGGAAAAATTTCCACATTTAAAAATTTTCACGGTTGATTATTGGGAAGAGAGTGATCAAAAAATGATTGATAAAATTTATAAAGTTGAGCGTGAGAATGGTTTTATTCCATATGTCTCAAACGTTCTATTAAATAAAGTTTATTTTAAAGGTAAAAAATGAAACGCTTTATTCTTTTCTTGAGTATCTTTTTATTATCGATAAGTGCTTATGCCGATATCGTTCCACGTACGTTGATTGCATTGTATGACGGTCAGCCCCTGGAGAAGCAAAGTTTACATACCGCGGCTGAAATGCCATTAAACTACTTAGGGCTTACGCTTGAATATCATGATGTCCGCAAGCCATTACCTGATTTAACACATCGCGAGGATGTTTTGGGGGTGATTAGTTGGTTTGATGGTGGGGAGAAAATCGCTCACACGGAAGGGTATACAAAGTGGTTGATGAAAGAAATGGATGCTGGCAAGAAGCTTGTAATTCTAGGCAATCCAGGATTTATAGAGGATACTTCACCTGAGGGGTTGGAGAGGACTAATGAAGTGTTAGGGCGCCTAGGTTTGTATTACACCAATCAGTGGCAAGATATGACTTATCAAAATGTAGTCATTAAAGATGATAAGTCTATTATGAACTATGAGAGAAAGCTGCCTTTAATTATTCCAGACCATTTTCAGATTAAAAGCTTTGACCCTGAAAATCGTATTATTTTATCCATTGCAGATTATGGCAATAAAGACCTGCGTTCAGACTTGATTGTAACGGGCCCACATGGTGGCTATGCTCAAGATGGGTTTTTCTTTTATGAGCTTTTTAATCAAAAAACACATGAAGATGAAAAAGCATGGATCATGAATCCATTTGTGTTTTTTAGAAAAGCGCTTGAGACAGACGTAGTGCCTAAAGCAGATACCACAACATTGGCGGGCAGTCGTATTTTTTATAGTCACATTGATGGTGATGGGTGGAATAATATTTCAGATGTAAGAGGTAAAAATAATAAGTTAGAATTGTCAGTTAAAGTGCTCAGTGACCATGTTTTTAAAAAATACCCTTACTTCCCTGTCACCGTAAGTGCTATTGCGGGTGATCTTGATCCTGATTGGGTTGGGACTGAAGCTTCACGAAATGCTGCCAGAGAGGTGTATGCATTAAAAAATATTCGCGTAGGTTCACATACTTATAGCCACCCTTTTGAATGGCAGTTCTTTGATGATTATTCGCTAGAGAAAGAATTCCCACTACTGTCAAGATATCCTGGGAAAACATGGGGAAGTAATAAAAAATTAGTGGCGTCATTAAGTGAGAAAGTCAGAGATGCACCGCCCCCTAAATTAGATGAAAAATATGAAGTCCCTAGAGCCTATGCAAAAGAACCTTTTGATTTACACAAAGAATTAGTGGGGTCATTAAGTTATATTGACAAGTATGCACCAAAAGGGAAAAAGAAAGGGGATATTATTCTATGGTCTGGCAATACAACGCCTTCTGCTCCGGCATTAAAAATGCTAGAAGAGAATAATTTACTCAATATTAATGGGGGTGATACGCGTTTTGATAACAAATACCCTTCTGTTTCTTGGGTTGCACCCATTGGTAAACAATTAGGGAAATATCATCAAATTTATTCCTCAAACAGTAATGAGAATACCTATACCAACTTATGGCACTCTGATTTTTTTGGGTACTCTTTTTTAACCAAGACCTTTGAAAGTACGGAAAATCCTATTCGTCTAAAGCCAATGAATATGTATTATCATATGTACTCAGGTGAGAAAGAGGCGAGTTTAAAAGCGGTTTTACACAATATGGGACTGTTGCAATCTGATTCCTTCATAGCATGAA
>CAXBFV010000298.1:0-2269 GCA_963974985.1 uncultured Gammaproteobacteria bacterium
TTCTTTTTTATAAAGCGCTTTATTATATTGCTTTAGTTCATTTTCAATCTTATGAAAAGACTCAACGGGATCTGATCCATCAAAAGGCGCCACATCAATAATATGCAACGTAATTTTTGTACGCGTTAAATGTTTTAAAAATTTCAATCCTAAACCAGCACCCTCTGATGCTCCTTCAATTACACCTGGAATATCAGCAATAACAAAGCTATCTGAACTGGCCACACGTACCACACCTAAGTTTGGATACATCGTTGTAAAAGGGTAATCTGCAATTTTAGGTTTTGCAGCAGACACCGCTGTAATTAAAGTTGATTTCCCTGCATTAGGAAGCCCTAAAAGCCCCACATCTGCTAAAAGTTTTAGTTCAAGACGAATGTGTCTAGATTCACCATCTTCACCTTTTGTAGTGTGTCTTGGTGCTTGATTAGTGCTGCTTTTAAAACAAGCGTTGCCTAACCCTCGTTGACCACCTTTTGCAACCAGTAATGTATCAGTATTTTTAAGCACTTCACCAATATAATCTTCACTGTCTACGTCATAAACTACGGTACCTACCGGCACAATTAAGAAAAGGTCTTCACCGCCTTTACCCGTACAGTTTGCCCCACCGCCTGATTCGCCATGATCCGCTTGGTATTGTCGTGTATAACGGTAATCGATGAGTGTATTTACATTTGCATCAGCTTTAATGTAAAGATCTCCACCATGGCCACCATTTCCGCCGTCTGGCCCACCAAACTCTACATACTTTTCACGCCTAAAACTCGAACAGCCATTGCCACCCTTTCCAGCTTCAATATATACAACTGCTTCATCTACAAACTTCATTTAAACCGCTCAATTAAAGACACTTAGGATTTTGAGGTAAGGGTAATAGATATTGCTGGAGAAACCAAACAATTAATATCATTTAATGAAAATATTGGAAAATACAAAATTTTTAAAAATAATTTAGTGATAAGTTAATATTGTATTCTCAAACTCTTTGAAACAAAGAGACAAAGAGATAAATTTCAGCAGCATAATGAGGCGCTATTTGAGAATGATCACGGATCTTTTTACTGGTACCTAATTAGCAAGATAACAACAAACCCAGACCCTAATATAAAATATTATTTTGCAAAACCACCTTTAATCATTTTTAATACTCTCAAACGGGCTTCAGCTTCTATCAACATCATCTGAGCTTCAGAAACACTAACTTTGTCTAAACTACTATCCTTCAATAGTTTTTCAGCTTTTTGCTTTGTTTCCTCTGCAGCTGCTTCATTAAGGTCCATCCCACGCTCTGCAACATCAGCCAAAATAATAATCTGCTCAGGTTGAACCTCTAAAATTCCGCCTGCTACAAATAAAATATCTTCTTTATCATCTGCCAAAACAATCCTTAAAGGACCAGGCGCTACAGAAGTTAAAAGTTGTGTATGGCCAGCTGAAATCCCTAATTCGCCCTCAGCTCCGCGTAAAACAACTAATTTTGCATCACCCGCATAAACTGAGCCTTCAGGACTGACTACATTAATTTTAATAAGCTTATCAGCCATGACCTACCCCTTTACTTAAATCGCTTTTGCTTTTTCGATGGCTTCTTCAATATTACCCACCATGTAAAAAGCCTGCTCAGGAATATGATCATATTCACCTTCACAAATAGCTTTAAAGCCTGAAATAGTTTCTTTTAGTGGGACATATTTTCCTGGGTTTCCAGTAAAAACCTCTGCCACGTCAAAAGGTTGGGATAAGAAGCGCTGAATCTTACGTGCACGAGAAACAAGCTGTTTATCTTCTTCAGACAGCTCATCCATTCCCAAAATCGCAATAATATCTTTTAATTCTTGGTTACGCTGAAGAACTTGTTGTACTTTATGCGCCACATCATAATGCTCTTGACCAACTACAAGTGGATCAAGCTGACGTGAAGTTGAATCTAATGGATCTACTGCAGGGTAAATTCCAAGCTCTGCAATTTGACGAGACAATACAATCGTCGCGTCCAAATGCGCAAAAGTTGTCGCAGGAGATGGATCTGTTAAATCATCCGCAGGAACATAAACAGCCTGAACAGAAGTAATTGACCCTGTTTTTGTAGAAGTGATACGCTCTTGAAGCACACCCATTTCTTCCGCCAATGTTGGCTGATAACCCACCGCTGAAGGCATACGCCCTAATAAAGCTGAAACCTCAGTTCCTGCTAGGGTATAACGGTAAATATTATCAATAAACATTAAGACATCACGATTTTCATCACGGAAAGCTTCCGCCATGG
>CAXBFV010000299.1:0-2246 GCA_963974985.1 uncultured Gammaproteobacteria bacterium
GATTTTCAAAAGCTATTGTGTCGAGCTACACTTAACAAATAGGAATACTTATTTAAGTTTAGGAAAGACATGCGTCATCAAGATTTGTTATTTGAAATTGGGACAGAAGAGCTTCCTCCAAAAGCATTAAAGCATTTATCTGAGAGTTTGAGTGCATCGGTTGCTAAAGCTCTAGATCAAGAGAAACTGGCTTATAAATCAATACAAAGCTATTCAACGCCAAGACGTTTGGCTTTTGTAGTTTCTGCTCTCCAAGAACAGCAAGCCGATGAAAAAGTAGAGCGCTTAGGGCCGGCCATTGCCGCTGCTTATAATGAAGAAGATGGCACACCAACTCAAGCAGCCTTAGGGTTTGCAAAGTCTTGTGGTGTGGCAATTGAATCTTTAGCGATAGCCGAGACACCTAAAGGTAATCGCCTTGCCTATAGTTTTGAGAAAAAGGGCATGGCTGTTTCTGAGCTATTGCCGGAGATTATTGCCAAGGCATTAAAAACTTTACCCGTGCCAAAAATGATGCGTTGGGGAAGTGCCGATACACAATTTGCACGTCCAGTTCATTGGGTTGTATTGATGTATGGGGAAGACATTATTCCGGCAAAGATTTTAGGGAAAGAGAGTGGCAATATTACGCGTGGTCATCGATTCCACTCTGAAGGTGACATTACTTTAAAATCTGCAACGGATTATGCAGTACAGTTAAAATCTGAAGGCAGTGTAATTGTTGATGCCGTAGAGCGTCAGGCAATGATTGTGTCGCAAGCTGAAATGGCCGCCAAAAAATATCTGGCAGAGGTCGTCATGGATAAAGGCTTATTAGAGGAAGTCACCGCATTAGTTGAGTATCCTCAGGCATTGTGCTGTGAGTTTCCAAAAGACTATTTGCGCGTGCCTCAGGAGGCGCTTATTTCATCGATGCAATCCCATCAAAAATGTTTTCCTTTGTTGAATAGTGGTGGCAAACTCATTAACCATTTTATTACGATTAGTAATATCAAATCGTTGAATACGACGATGATTGTCGAAGGGAATATGAAGGTGATGAACGCACGTCTTGCAGATGCGGCATTCTTTTATGATACGGATCTCAAGAAGCCTTTTGCCGAGTTTCTAAAAAGACTTGATTCAGTAACCTTTCAACAAAAATTAGGGACGTTAACGGATAAGTCAAAACGTGTCGCTGCATTGGCAGGTAATATTGCCGAGATGATGGGGGTAAGCAAAGAAGATGCGATGAGAGCAGGTGAGCTTTCAAAAGCAGATCTCATGTCAGACATGGTGAATGAATTCCCAGAATTACAAGGTATAATGGGCGGATATTATGCCGAAGCTTCAGAAGCTTTGAGTGAGCAATATCTACCGCGTTTTTCTGGTGACAGGTTACCGAAAGAGCCTATCTCGCAGGCCTTGGCCTTGGCTGAGAAGTTAGATACGTTGGTGGGTATTTTTGGAATTGGCATGAAACCTACTGGGGATAAAGATCCCTTTGCCTTAAGACGGGCGGCTATTGGTGTCATTCGAATTTTAAAAGAAGGAAAAATTTCTCTGTCTATTACAGAGATGTTGGCCGCCGCCATAGCGGTTTATCGTGATGGAAAGTTGTTGCCTGAAACTTCTGATGAGGTTTTGCATTTTATGATAGAGAGGTTGAAAAACATCTATCGTGAAGAAGGTGTGAACATTAGCGTCTTTGATTCAGTTGCAGCCGTTGAGCATTCAAGCTTATTAGATTTTAATAAACGTATAGCTGCCGTATGTCATTTTTCTTCATTGCCAGAATCTGAAAGTTTGGCCGCAGCAAATAAGCGTGTGACAAATTTATTAGAAAAAAACAATATTGTTGAAGCCTTGGTTATTGACACATCTTTATTGCGCGATAGTGCAGAGATTAATTTATATGATGCAATTGAAAGTTCAGAGCATGAAATTGTAGCGCTTTCAAAAGAAGAAGATTATCAAGAGATCTTGTCGAAACTAGCCGTGTTAGAAAAGCCCGTGAATCACTTTTTTGATCATGTGATGATTATGGATGAGGATCTTACCCTAAGGCGTAATCGTTTAGCGGTACTTCAAAAACTACAAGCTTTATTTAAACAAGTGGCTGATATTTCAAAGCTCGCTGTTTAGTTTAGGAAATGTCCATAAATAACTTAAATGCTTTGCTTGTCAATTCATCCTCACTCTGTGTTACTTGAATCTCACATAAGCTTGCTATGCTTGGGATTCAAGTGCCTTGATTGAGAATAAAT
>CAXBFV010000300.1:0-2239 GCA_963974985.1 uncultured Gammaproteobacteria bacterium
ATTGCATGCCTTTGTAGGTATTCATGAATGTGTCATTCTCTCTACCTGCAACCGTACGGAATTGTATTTAGTGACAGAATCAGGATATGATTTAACCCCGGTTCTTGAATGGTGGCATGCGGAGCGAAAGCTTGAGCATAGTGAACTTTTTCCAGTCATGTATCGACGTAATGGTGATGACGCTGTGAAACATTTGATGCGTGTTGCCAGTGGCCTAGATTCAATGATTTTAGGTGAGGCACAAATTTTAGGCCAAATTAAAAATAGTTTTGCCATGGCAAAAAATAAGCATACGGTTTCAAGAACGCTTGTGCGTTTATTTGATCAGGCTTTTTGTGTAGCAAAAGAAATTAGAACAAAGACTGCAATCGGCCAGTGCCCTGTTTCTGTAGCATGTTCTGCGGTAATGCTGGCACGAGATAGTGTGAATGGATTATCTGAAAAACGTGTATTGGTTATTGGTGCCGGGAAAACCGCTGAATTAATTGCTAAACATATTTTGTCAGCAGCCCCAAAAGAAGTTTTGATTGCCAATCGCACTTTTTCTAATGCTGAGAGATTAGCAGATAAGATATCTGGAACAGCTTTACCCCTATCAGATTTGTCAAAACAGCTGAAAACAGTTGATATTGTGATTGCTGCGGTAAATTGCTTTCACATCAAGTACTTTTTATTGATCTTTCTGTTCCTAGAGCGATTTCCTCCACTGTCGCAAAGCATGAAGGAATGACACTTTATTCTGTTGATGATTTGGAAGGGTTAATTCAGAAAAACACAGAAGCGCGTGCGCGTGCGGCCATTATTGCTGAAAAAATTGTCGCACAGGGTCTCACAAAATATGAGCGCGAAGTTAAGGCAGACCAGGCGGATGACATTATCTGTGCAGTGCGAAGGCAGGCTGAGAAAATGGTTTCAAGTGAAGTTGAAAAGAATTTAAAACGTTTAGAGAATGGGGGTGACCCATCTCAAGTTTTATTGCATTTTGCACATAGTATTAAAAATAAGTGGTTACATCAACCGAGCATTAGTTTGCGTAAGGCTTCAGAAAAAGGTCAGTCAGACTTTTTAGGCATGGCGGAGTCATTATTTGGCGTTAATTTAGAGAAAGAGATAGATGAAAAAGTCAATTGAACACAAATTAGAAGTATTAGTAGAGCGTCATGAAGAAATTTCTGCATTATTGGGGGATGTTGAAGTTATTACGGATCAAAATAAATTTCGAGATCTCTCTAAAGAGTATGCAAAATTAGAGCCGATTATTATAGCTTTTAAAAGTTTTCAACAAAGCTCTGAAGACTTTTTGGCTGCCGAAGAAATGATGAAAGAAAATGACCTAGAGATGCGTGAGTTGGCACAAGAAGAATATAAAGATGCAAAAGCTAAACTCGAAATTTTAGAAAAAGAGTTGGAAATTCTGTTATTGCCAACAGACCCGAATGATGGCGCTAATATTTTTCTTGAAATCAGAGCGGGCACTGGTGGTGATGAGGCTGCTATATTTTCAGGGGATTTGTTTAAAATGTATAGTCGCTATGTTGAACAACAAAATTGGCGTCTTGAAATTATTAATGAAAATTTAAGTGATCAAGGTGGTTATAAGGAATTAATCGCTAAAATTAGTGGAGATGAAGTTTATTCAAGGCTTAAATTTGAGTCTGGTGTGCATCGTGTTCAAAGGGTGCCGCAAACAGAGTCTCAAGGACGTGTGCATACTTCTGCCTGCACTGTTGCCATCATGCCTGAAGCGGCTGCAGTGGAACAAATTGATATCAATCCTGGGGATCTTAAAATTGATACCTTTAGGGCTTCTGGTGCCGGTGGGCAGCATGTTAATAAAACGGATTCTGCGATACGTATTACCCATATCCCAACAGGTGTGGTGGTAGAGTGTCAGGATCAGCGGTCACAGCATAAAAATAAAGCGGCCGCACTATCAGTATTGCAGGCGCGTTTATTTCAAGCTGAGCAAGATAAGCAACACTCTGAGCAGTCTGAGCAGCGTAAGAGTCTTGTGGGGAGTGGCGATCGTTCAGAGCGTATTCGTACTTACAATTACCCTCAAGGGCGTGTCACAGATCACCGTATTAATTTAACGCTATATAAACTAGATGAAGTGATGGCTGGCGATTTGGCTAGTATTATTCAGCCGCTAGTGCAAGAACATCAAACCGATTTATTGGCTGAGTTTTCAAATCAAGATTAATTTAGACATATCTTATGAGAATTGATCAGGGCTGTT
>CAXBFV010000301.1:0-2236 GCA_963974985.1 uncultured Gammaproteobacteria bacterium
CGGCGACAAAGTCACTGACAATGGCCGCACTATGATCAATAATTAGAGGGATAGGGCAATTAACAGGGCCTAAAGAACCAGGGCCTGCATTAAATAGAGATCTAATTTCTGCATCACTGGCAAATTCAATGGGTGCGGTAATTTGAGAGAGCTTTTCAGCTTTCACTTCATTTAATTCATGATCGCCTCTTAGAATTAATGCAAAGAATTTTCCATTTGTATCTTTAATAACAAGTGTTTTAACCGTCTTTTCAGCAGCGATATTAAAAGCGTCGCAAAGCGCTTTAATGGTTTTTAAGTTAGGCGTATCAATTTCGGTAAGCGCTTCAGAAGATTCAAGGCGCGATTTAATATCTGGAAATTGATAAGTGGCTTTTTCAATATTGGCAGCATAATCACTTTGATCTGAATAACAGACGATATCTTCACCGGCTTCAGCCAATACTTGAAATTCATGAGAGTGGCTCCCACCAATTGCCCCTGAATCAGCTTGTACCGCACGGTATTTAAGGCCCATACGATTTAGAATAGCGTTGTAAGTTTGGTACATGATTTCATAGGTATTATCTAAGCATTCAGAATTAGCATGGAAAGAGTAAGCATCTTTCATGATGAATTCACGGGAACGCATGACCCCAAAACGAGGACGGATCTCATCACGAAATTTAGTTTGAATCTGGTAAAGATTAAGCGGAAGCTGTTTATAGCTTTTAAGTTCCTTGCGTGTAATATCAGTAATGACTTCTTCATGAGTCGGGCCGAAACAAAAAGTGCGATCATGGCGATCAGTCAGTTTAAGGAGCTCAGGACCAAACTTATCCCAGCGTTCTGTCTCATGCCAGAGTTCTGCAGGAATCGAGTTGGGCATGAGTATTTCATTAGCGGCAGATTTATTCATTTCTTCACGAACGATATTTTCTACTTTGCGTAAGACGCGTAAACCTGTAGGCAACCAACTATAAATGCCTGAAGCCAATTTTCGAATGAGGCCTGCTCGAAGCATGAGTTGATGGCTGATAAGTTCAGCATCATGTGGTGCTTCTTTTTGGGTGGCGAGGAGGGTTTGGCTGGTGCGCATGGCTTAGTCTTTTATGTGAAAGAATATTGGGGGTATTATACCGTGTGGTGTTAGAAAATTAAAAGGATATCGTCATACAAGACTTGATCCATCTGTCCATAAAGGGATCTCTCTCTTGGTTTAAAAAAAGCTAGCTAAAACCTATGTTGTCATACCAGACTTGATCCGGTATCCAGGTTCCCAGAGGTTAGCGGGTTTAATTTGGGTTATTTTGAAGGACTAGGTTAAAGTTTTTGATTTGATGGTACTAATTAGCTAGCACCTAATGATTTTAGGTTAAGTTAAAATATGAGTCCTGGATTCTGAATCAAGTTCAGAATGACGGAGTTGGTGTTTTTATACATCAGCCTCAGTTTTATTATCATTTTCTTCTGCCGCTGAAGAGGTATCTGTTTCTTCCAAAACTTTATCTTTAACAAGCTTTTCTTTAAAAAAAATATCCCGTAAAAAAACCAAGATAAGCATAAAAACAGGTGCAAAATAAAGCAGCCAAAAGTGCTCACCTGAAAATAAAGTAAGGTGGTTAGGGAATTTTAAGACAGCAAACAGTAAGGCAATAAAACCTATACAATATAGATAAATTAAAAGGTTATAAATAGATTTAAGAAATGGTTTGTTCATATTAGTGGGACTCTAGAGCATGCGTTGAATGACTTTTTCTTTCTTTAAATTATGCATTATGGCACCCAGAATATGCAAGATAATAATACCTCCTAAAACCCAAATTGCAATACCATGAATCTCAAACATCCAACCAGCAATGTCAGGATGTCCAGCAACAGGTAAGGCTAAGTTAACAAACCAGAAGGGAACGGGATAACCCAGCATGGAAGAGCCAAGCCAACCTGAGCTAAGCATGACAAAAATACCCGTGTAAATTAGCATATGCGCAATATGAGCAATGGTGATATTCATCTTTGAAAGCGGTGGATCGTAAGGCGGTATACGCATAAAGGTCATACGCCAAAATACACGAATCAACATGAGAAATAAAATGGTCATGCCAATGGATTTATGAAGATACATCAGTGTCTCAAACAAAGAACCACTGTGGGCAATATAATTAAAGGTGATGCCAATACCAATCATAATGAAAATACCCAATGCCACAAGCCAGTGAAGGGTGCGTGTAAGTTTATCGTAATTTGAGTGTGATTG
>CAXBFV010000302.1:0-2217 GCA_963974985.1 uncultured Gammaproteobacteria bacterium
AGTATCTTGAAACTCATCAATTAAAATATGTTGTAACTGATAATCCAAATATAAGGCTAAATCTGTCGGGGTCTCTGATGTGCCAAGGGCGTGAATGGCGGAAAGACTAATTTCGGTAAAGTCGACTTTATTGTGTTGGGCAAAAATAAGCTGTAGGTGCTGGCAGGTAACAATAAGAAGTTTGCAAATATGTGTGAGGAATAGCCATTGCGTTGAACTGTAATGATAAGTATTCAGTTTGTGGATAAATAAAAGCTTTAAAATGAGATCAGGTTGATCTTGAAATTCATTGACCACAGATTGATGTAGTGCCTTCATGGATTTGAAAAGCTGTTTCTCTTCGGCATTTTGGCCTGAGGTTTCGGCTGGAAATCCTAGGCGAACATCTGCCCGTTTTCGAGGTTTTTGATCAGCAGTAAAAAGAATATTCAAGAGAGATTGCCAAACAGGAAGGGCGCTTGCATTGTCATCAAGTTGTGTCTGGTGCTCAATATTTAAATTTGCTTGTGAGAAAGTAATAAGCTTCTCACATTGGCTTAGGAGAAGTGGGTTAAAAGTTTCTAACAAGACACTCAGCTGCGTTTCGATAATGGTTAGAAAATTATTTTCGAGCTGAGTTTTAAGGGTTTGCTCTGAAGTATTGAGAATAAGCGGCATCCATTGTTCGCGTTTGCCGAGCATGCTTGAGAGTAAGTTGCACAGTAAAGGAATGTTATTATCTAAATGCCCAAGAATGTATTTAAAGCTTTCATGCCAAGCAGCATCTGGTCCGCTACTTTTGAGCAGTGATTGAAAGGCGGCTTCATAAAGCATATTGGCATTGTCGGTGACTTCCGGGCTTTGCGTCATGCCAGATAAAATAGGCATTTTTTTGGTAAGGCTTTGACAAAAAGCATCAATGGTCGTGATTTTCAGGCGCTGAGGGTTTTCAAGAATGTGCCATCCGTGTTGTTGATTGTTTTGTAGTGCCGTTCGTGCCAATTTCCAAGACTGTTGTTTATGTTTTTCAGCAGGAGGTTCTGAATTTTCAGAGGCAAATTTTAAGGTTTGATAGATGCGATGATGCATTTCTTTTGCGGCTTTACGAGTGAAGGTAATGGCCAGGATCTCTTCTGGTGCGCGTTTAATTGACCCAAGAAGTTTTAAAAAACGCTGGGTCAGAAGTTCAGTTTTACCAGAGCCTGCGGGGGCTTGAATAATAAAAGAATGACTGGGGTCTAAGGCCTGGTCTCTTTGAAGTTGATCGTGAATAGCCATAGAAAATTAGAAGGATAAAAAGCGATGATATTAATGATAGTGCTTTTTAGTTGGTTTGTAGTGAATAATCGAAGGTAATTAAGCATAGAAAGTCCTGGTCTGAGCTTGATTGTAAGCAGTTTTCATGCAAAATTAAAAGATAGAGTTTATAAACGAGTACAGGCATGGAGCAGACAACGCTTTCTTTTGAAGCGACGGAGCGAATGGGGATCACAGAGTTTACCCGGAAGGCATATTTAAATTACTCCATGTACGTTATTTTAGATCGAGCGCTGCCGCATATTAGTGATGGGCTGAAGCCTGTACAGCGTCGTATTATTTTTGCCATGTCTGAAATCGGTTTATCATTTGTCAGTAAGCCCAAAAAATCTGCGCGTACCGTGGGAGATGTATTGGGTAAGTATCACCCTCATGGTGATTCTGCCTGTTATGAAGCCATGGTCTTGATGGCACAAGACTTTTCTTATCGCTATCCGCTTATTCACGGACAGGGTAACTGGGGGTCTATTGATGACCCAAAGTCCTTTGCCGCGATGCGTTATACGGAATCAAGGCTGTCTAAATATGCCGGTACCTTATTAAAAGAACTGAAACTTGGGACGGTAGGTTGGGTAGATAATTTTGATGGAACTTTGAAGGAGCCTTCGCTGTTTCCAGCGCAGTTACCAAATATTTTATTGAACGGTAGTTCAGGTATTGCGGTTGGAATGGCAACAGATTTGCCGCCTCATAATGTCAGTGAAGTGATTGACGCATGCTTACAAATGTTAAAATCCTCTAGAAGCACTTTGGCAGATGTGATGGCCTGTATGCCAGCACCTGATTATCCGGGGGGTGCCGATGTGGTGACCTCTGAAGCAGATCGTATTCATGCTTATGAAACGGGCAATGGCAGTATTAAACTCAGAACGGTATATACCGTTGAAAATGGTGATATTGTGATTACGGCATTGCCGCATC
>CAXBFV010000303.1:0-2189 GCA_963974985.1 uncultured Gammaproteobacteria bacterium
TCTGATTTTTAAGCAAATACCGCATGCTTTAGCACATGATCACCTTTATGAAGGCTCCCTAGATTTCTTTCAGAAAGATGGCTCCAACACCATTACTGAATTTATTTCAATGTTTAAACATTTTTCCTTGGGCCCAGTTATTATTTCTTTTGCCAGTTTTTTTGGACTCTATTTATTTTCAAGACCTATTTTGAAAAAGTTTAAATTTTTCCAAATTGTTCCCAGTGCCTTGTTAATTGTTATTATTGCAGCAGTCATTAATATCTTACTTAAGAGATATTTCCCAAGTATTGCGCTTGCAAAAGATGAACTGGTCAATATTCCTACTTTTAGTTTTGACCAGTTTAATCAATTTTTTACCTTTTCGCACTTCCAAGGCTTTGAAAATATTCTTGTTTATAAATATGCTTTTATCATCGCAATTATTGGTAGTATTGAAACGCTTCTTAGTGTTGAAGCTGCAGATAAACTAGATCCTAAAAAGAATGTCACACCTACAAGCAGAGAGCTTAAAGCACAAGGTGTAGGCAATATTCTCTCTGGATTTTTTGGTGGTTTACCTATTACATCTGTTATTGTTCGAACCAGTGTCAATATCGAGAACAAAGCCAAAACTAGATTCTCAACGATTATACACGGCCTTCTACTTCTACTAAGTCTTTTCTTTGCGGCCTCTTTAATTAATACAATTCCATTGGCTGTATTAGCCGTACTTTTAATCTCAGTAGGCTATAAACTTGTTAATGAGAGACTTATCAAGGAAATGTTTCAAAAAGGCGCTAACCAATTTATTCCCTTTATGGTGACTTTACTCTGCGTTTTCTTTACAGATATTTTATTGGGCGTTTTATGTGGTTTAATTATCTCAATTTTCTTCATCCTAAGAAATTATTATACGATGCAAAACTTTGATCTTAAGCATGATGAATCCACTTTAAAATATACCTTTACTTTTTCTAGCTATACGACCTTTCTAAGTAAAGCTGGGATCCAACAGGCATTAAATAAAATACCTAAGGCTTCAGAAGTAATTTTGGACTTTAGTCGTGCAATTATCATTGATGCTGAAATTCGTGAAATGATTAATGACTTTAAAGAAAAAGCACATCTGAGTCATATTGATGTTAAACTGATTAAAGCCACCGAAGATTAGCTTAACGCTCCAATATGCCCATAGATATTCTTAAAAAGAAAAAGCGCATCGTAATTAAAATTGGTTCTGCCCTTCTTGTAGATAAACAACATAAACTACGACTCAGTTGGTTAAAAAGTTTAATTTCTGATATTCAGCTTCTTCTACAGCAGGGCAAACAAATCATTATTGTTTCATCAGGCTCTATTGCATTAGGGCGTGAAAAATTAAATTTCCACAAGAAGATGCTACAGCTTCCTGAAAAACAAGCGGCTGCCGCCGTTGGCCAAATAGAACTTGCAAGGGCTTATGAGCACCTTTTTACAAAACACCATATTATTACCGCTCAAATGCTACTTACTTTAAGAGATAGCGAAGACAGACGCCGTTATATTAATGCTAAAAACACACTTAATACACTTCTTGAGCTTTCAGCAATTCCCATCATTAATGAAAACGATACTGTCGCCACATCTGAGATCCGCTACGGTGACAATGACCGCCTCGCGGCACGTGTTGCACAAATGGCCGAGGCAGACTGCCTAATTTTATTCTCTGACATTGATGGGCTCTACACCGCAAATCCAAACACCCATACTCATGCAAAACACCTCCCTATTGTTGAGCATATCAATCATGAAATTGAGCAAATGGCAGGGGACAGCCTAAGTAATATTGGCACAGGCGGCATGACGACAAAAATTGCAGCGGCTAAAATTGCAACTGCCTCTGGTGCTGACCTAATTATTTGTAATGGCCAAAGTCAATCACCTTTAAACGCACTCATTAAAGGTGGCAAACACACCATTTTTAAAGCACAAATAACGCCTCATAATGCCAAAAAACAATGGATTGCACATCATCTTGATGCCACGGGATTCGTCATGATTGACGCCGGTGCAGAAAAAGCACTTTTCATTGGCAAAAGTCTTCTCTCCGTTGGTGTTTCGGATTTATCAGGACAGTTTTTAAAAGGTGACGTGATACAGATTCAAAATCAAAATAAACAACCCATTGCTATGGGAATTTCAAATTATAGCGCGGAAGAAGTCTTAAG
>CAXBFV010000304.1:0-2176 GCA_963974985.1 uncultured Gammaproteobacteria bacterium
AGCCTTTAATCCAGCATACTGATCTTCAAACTTCTAAATGCAGAGCTTAACCAGGAAAATCTAACAGAGGTCTTTTTTTATATTGTATTTTTAAAAATAACCTTGTCTAATGGCCCCATAAAATTTCCCCACCATAGGAACTTGATCCATGAGACAGGTATCCGGAGGTTCAGAGATTCATAGCAGCAAAAGCATGCGCTCAATCTTATGGCCCACCTACAGCGTTATTTTTGCATCTGAATTTACAATGGGGCTTTTCGCACCCATATTAACCCTCATTTTTTTTAGCCACCATTCAAGCTTATTTGATGCTTCAAGTAGTCTAAGTACACGAAGTTTTTGGTATGGGCTTACCATTATGCTTACCCAAGTCTGTGCTATTTTTGCAAACCTTGGACTCAGTGCCCTATCAGATAGAGTCGGCAGAAAAAAAGGCCTACTTATCAATTTTTTTGGTCTCATATTTCAATCTTTAGCTTGTTTATTAGCACTTATTAGCGGGCATCTATTTTTATTCATTATCGCTATCTCAATCTCATACCTTACCTACGCTAGCCGTCCTATTGCTACGGCAGCCATAATCGACAATACAGCAAAAGATAAACGTTTCTTATATGTCGGCATGATTCAATTTTTTACAGGCAGTGCGTACATTATTGCACCTTATCTTTCAGGACATCTGGCAATTTTATCCATCTTCACGACGCCCTTCACAACGCCTTATCTTATCGCATTTTCTTTCGCCGTTATCTCCACATTGTTAATTACTTTTTTATATAAAGACAAAAAAAGAAACTTTACCAAAAAAACCCAATATAAAATTAATGACATCTTTATTTTACTAAAAAATAAAAAAATTCTTCTTTTAGTTATTTTACTCATGCTCGATCAACTTGCCTGGGGTACTTATTTTCAATTTATGCCGGTCATTGGCAAAAAAATATTTCACTTCAGCACCATCGAGGTCGGCACTATTTTCAGTGTCATTGGTATAAGTCTTGTACTCTCAGCCGCCGCCATTATTCCACTCATGCAAAAACTTTTTTCTTATAAGTATATCTATCTTATCGGCGCATTGTGCTTTATATCGGGCATTCTAATTTCCCTTATTAGCTCCAGCCACCCTTCCCAGTCATTTGCTGAAGCTTTCTTTTGGATTAGTTTATTCCCAACGGTTGCCGGAGACGTTATTATTTTCTCCATGCTAACCGTACTTTTCTCACAGAACGCTCCCAGTCATTTCCAAGGGCTTATCACCGGTGTGATTTACACAATTGCCGCGGGGGTCACTTGGGGTACTGCAGGTATCTTAGGGGGACTTTTGACAGGGCTAGAAGCGAACGCCTCTTTGTATCTTTCATTACTTGCCGCGATGATTATGCTCATCGCATCACTCACTTATGCACGCAATTTTTTTAATCGCATAGTGAGATGATAAATATAGCCCAATATAATGCAAAGGCCTATTAAGGACAAACCAGCAAAGCAAACGGGAATAGTAAAAATTGGTTTAAGCTCGACAAAAGTAACCGCTACGGTAATAAGAGAAGCAAAGCCCATTTGAAAGCAGCCCATCATTGCAGCTGCTGAACCTGCATTGTTATTAAAAGGTGCCAAGGCTCTCGCCGTTGCAATGGGAATTTCAAAAGATATACCCACAAAAATAACAATTGCTGGAATTAAAAAACCCCAAATATTTACAAATCCAAGCGACATTACGCCCCATAAGACTAAAGACCCTATTAGAATAATCAACATCCCTAAAGCTAAAATCCAATTTTCATGCACCCTCGAACAAAGTTTTGTACATAAAAACGAACCCAACATAAAGGCAAATACAATGCCAAAAGCAACCACATAGAACCATTGCTTATTCAAATGCATTTCATTAATAATTAATCCTGGCGCCTCAACCAAAGCCCCATAAACCATCCCTAAACTCAGGCCTAGAATTAATAAATATACCAAATACCCTGAGGCTTTAAACAAAGCAAAATAATTTTTGAAAATTTTAATCGGATGAATAGCATGACGATTTTTTTCTCTTAATGTCTCCGGAAACATCCAATAAACAGACAAGAGTAATACACCTGATAAAATTGAAAGTACTAAAAAGTTAATGTGCCAACTTCCATAATGCGCAATCAAAGTCCCGACTACAGGTCCCAAACCAGGC
>CAXBFV010000305.1:0-2157 GCA_963974985.1 uncultured Gammaproteobacteria bacterium
GGTTGTGAAATCCATCGGTCGCAATATGTTAGAAGTACCTGTTGGCTTTAAATGGTTTGTTGGCGGGTTAGCCAGTGGTGAATTTGCATTTGGTGGCGAAGAGTCTGCAGGTGCATCCTTTTCTAAAATGGATGGGTCAGCTTGGAGTACGGATAAAGATGGTATTATCATGAATTTATTAGCGGCTGAAATTACGGCCGTTACAGGTAAAGATCCAGGTGAGCATTATCTTGAGTTGGCAGAGAAATTTGGGGCGCCGGTTTATACGCGCATTGATGCGCCAGCAACTAAAGCAGAAAAGCAGAAATTATCACAACTTAAGCCTGAAATGATAAAAGCAGACATGTTAGCAGGTGAAAAAATCATAGCAAAATTAACCCATGCGCCGGGTAATGGTGCAGCCATTGGTGGATTGAAGGTTATAACAGAAAATGCATGGTTTGCAGCGCGGCCTTCAGGCACAGAGGATGTTTATAAGATTTATGCGGAATCTTTTAACGGTGAAGCGCATTTGCAAAGTGTGCTAAAAGAAGCGCAAGACATTGTTAATAAAAGTCTTATTTGACTTTATTTAAAAACAGCCACTGTAATGCAATAATTGTGCTGGCCGCTCTATAATTTTTATTCTGTAATTTTTTATAAGCCTCCTCAAAAGGTATTTTGAGGATTTTAATGTCTTCACATTCTTCGATGAGTCCGGCATAGTCGGGTAGAGTGCTGGCATCTATTTCTGCTGCATAAAGGTGGTGGATTTCCCCACTGCCGCCAGGACTGGGATAATATTGTGCAATAAATTCTAAGTCTTCAATTGATAATACGGCGCCGACTTCTTCAAAACCTTCTCTTATGCAGGTTTCTTTAGGTGTTTCACCTTTTTCAATACCGCCTGCCGCAGGTTCAATGAGCCAATGTTTACCATCAGGGTCTGAAAGGGCGCCTGCGCGACATTGCTCGATTAAAACAACAAGTTTATTTTTTAAGTCATAGAGAAAAAGCAGGGCGCCTTGGCTGCGATTAAAAAGTTCTCGTTGTATCGAAGTGCTTAGTCCTCCCTGATAAAGTTCATGTTGGAAATCTATAAGGTCAACATGATAGAAGCCATCGTAAACGCATTTTTTTGAATTTATTTTTACTTTCATGGGTAAGGTAAATTATATTCGAGCATGTTTTTAATTATGCACCATTCTGCTTGTCTTTATTAGGTTTCTTCTATATTATGTCCCGGCTCTTTGCTATTTGCCTAATTTGATTAGTGTTTAAATAGCTTATCGAGGAGTTTAACATAAACCAGCCGTAAGGCCGATAAACCGAAAGGAGTTCATGTCACATGAATCATTTTGAAGTAATATTTATGGTGCATCCTGATCAGAGTGATCAAATGCCAACAATGATTAAGAAATACTGCGAAATCATTGAATCTAAAGGTGGGAAACTCCACAGAATGGAAGACTGGGGTCGTCGTCAACTTGCGTATCCAATCGCAAACTTGCACAAAGCGCATTATATTCTTTTGAATGTTGAAGCGACACAAGAAGCTATGGACGAGTTAGGTGATGCGTTTCGTTATAATGATGCGATTCTTCGTCGTTTGGTCTTAAAGAAAAAAGATGCGATTACTGAGCCATCTATCATGCTTGCTGAAAAAGAAAGAAAATTTGATGACAGAAGATCGGATGATCGGAAATCAGATGATAGAAGACCTGATGCTAAGCCAGCAGTAGAAACCAAACCAACAGCAGAAGCGGAGTAATTATTATGCGTCCTACAAGTCGTCGTAAGTATTGTAAATTTAAAGCTGAAAAAATTACAGAAATTGATTATAAAGATCTAGATACTTTAAAGTCATTCATCACTGAAACCGGTAAAATTGTACCGAGCCGTATTACAGGCACCAGTGCGAAATATCAACGTCAATTAGCAACAGCTGTTAAACGTGCGCGTTTCTTAGCTTTATTGCCTTATTGTGATCGTCATTTCTAAGGGGTTTTTGTAATGGAAATTATTTTAAAAGAAAGAGTAGAAAACCTAGGTAATTTAGGTCAAGTTGTAAATGTTAAGTCAGGTTATGCGCGTAACTTCTTATTGCCTTTTGGTAAAGCAGTGCAAGCAACGCCGTCAAATCTTGAAGTGTTTGAAAAGCAAAAAGCTGAACTTGAA
>CAXBFV010000306.1:0-2154 GCA_963974985.1 uncultured Gammaproteobacteria bacterium
TGCTTGGCAAGAAATTTATGCTCTGAAGTGTTCATCGAAACTAATTTAGTAACAATTGCAATCGCCACCAAGGCAATAAATACAATGACAAAACTTAAACGACCCTTACTCATTATCTATTCCTTGATGACTTGAATTGTCTCAGCTGTCGGTGTAATCATACCCAGCTCTTTAGTGGCCACCTGCTCCACTCTGTTAGGAGAGGCCAAAGTGCTATGTTCTAAAAGAATTTGCGTCCACTCCACACGTAGCCTTTCATTCTCTTGTTGTGCTTTTTGCTCACCGATCATTGCCTGACGATACTCAAACTTATCGATCACCACAGCGAAAGCCGAAGCAATAAGGCCTGCCATCAAAATAAACACCAAGCCCACCTGTGGGTTTAGAAAATTAACCTTCAAAGATTCTTTTAATTTTTTACGTACGGCATGACGACTTAAACTCATAGCTTTTCTGCCCCTCTTAATACCGCACTTCGAGAGCGTGTATTTTCATCTAACTCATCCTTAGATGCTTTCAATTTTTTCTTCACCCATTTAAATTTTGGTTGAACATAGCTTGGTAAAGGCAACCCTCGTGGAAACTCTTGATCGGTTCCCGCTACTTCTTTGTTTAAATAATTTTTCACCATACGATCTTCTAAAGAGTGGAAACTAATAATAGAAATTCGCCCACCTTTTTTCAAAATTGGAGTAAAAGATTCCAATACTTTTTCAAGCTCTAATAACTCTTCGTTTACATAAATTCGCAAAGCCTGAAAACAGCGCGTGGCAGGATGTTTTTTTTCTTTCCGTGAAACCTGCTGTTCAATAATATCTGCCAAAACCAAAGTGCGATCAATAACCACACCTCGAGCTAAGGCATCTTTTATCGCACCGGCAATACTCCACGCATATTTTTCTTCGCCATACTTTTTAAATACAGTTGAAAGATCTTCTCGTGAAATTTCTTTTAAGATCTCGCTTACGGGTTCTTTGAACGTTGGATCCATACGCATATCTAAAGGCCCATCACGCATAAAACTAAAACCGCGTCCTGCTTCATCCAATTGCGGAGAAGAAACCCCTAAGTCTAATAAAATGCCATCAACCTTTCCCAACAAACCTTCATCTTCACAATAATCATACATACTTGAGAAAGCGGCATGGATTAAGGTTAATCGTGCTTCATTTGAAAATTTCTGTTGGCCATAGGCAATCGCATCAGGGTCACGATCAAAAGCAAGTAAACGCCCTTTTGCCCCCAAACACTTTAAGATTTCCCCAGAGTGCCCACCTCGTCCAAAAGTACCATCAATATAAATACCATCAGGCTCTATATCTAAAAGCTCTACAGACTCTTTAAGCAGGACAGAATAATGCATTAGACAGAGACACCTTTCGTTTTTTTAACTTCTTTTACAAAATCAACAATCGCTTCTTTTGCTTTATCCAAATTATTTAAATTATCTTCTATAAGAGATGTAAAATAACTGCCCACAATCACCCCTTCGCTACCTGCATCCCAAACCATTCTGGCGTGTTCTGGCTTACTAATCCCAAACCCAACCACCATAGGTTTCGCAGTTGCTTCCCTTAAAGCCTTGACTCTTGATAATGTTTGAGGATGAACCGTTTTCTTCACGCCCGTCGTCCCAAAGCCACTTAAGACATAGGTGAAAGCTGAAGAGCGATCAAAAAGCATTTTAGCGCGCGGCAAAGCAGTGTTAGGTGCCACCATTTGCACGCTGCCTATACCATATTTATCAAGTAATGCTTGGTGCGCATAAGCTTCCTCAAAAGGCAAATCAGCAGAAACAATCCCATCAACACCCGCTTGTGCTAATTTTTTATAACCTGCCTCACCTGCCCGAAATAGTAAATTGTAATATAATAACAACCCAATAGGTAAATCAGGAAAGCAATCCCTAATTTCCGCTACCATTTCCACACAAATTGCAAAATTCATCCCTGAGGCAAGCGCTCGCTCCATAGAACGTTGGTTTGTTGGACCATCTGCAATGGGGTCTGAGAAAGGAAAGCCCAACTCAATGGCATCCGCACCTGCTTCAATTGCCGCTTTAATAATTTCCATACTGGCTTTCCGGTTTGGATCGCCTAGGGTAAAAAAGGGCACAAAGATATTATTCTGCTTCGTTTGAAAAAGTTTTTGAAA
>CAXBFV010000307.1:0-2147 GCA_963974985.1 uncultured Gammaproteobacteria bacterium
ACGAGTACTCAGAAGACTGGCGTAAGCTTATTTTGCATGCAGGGCTTTCACCTATTGCTATTATTTCAGTAAATGATTATGTGGAAGCCATTGAACAAAGACTTCCTTTAATTCAGCTTAGTGAGAATTGGTTGTATGCAGGATTTTCTATCCCAGTTTGGTACAGGGTGTTAAAATCTATTTTAGATGTGCTACTCGCTATTATAATTCTACCTTTATTGCTTTTAATTTTTTTAGTGATCTGTGTGCTTATACTTGTCACGATGGGGCGGCCTATATTTTTTAATCAAAAAAGAGTGGGGCTTAACGGGAAAGAATTTAAGATTTACAAATTTAGGTCAATGAGAACCTGTTCTGAAAATGAGGGGGCTCAATTTGCAGAAGGAAAAGATCCGCGTATTACCAAGTTTGGACGGTTTATGCGCGCTTCTCGCATTGATGAGCTTCCGCAATTTATAAATATTTTAAAAGGGGAAATGAGTTTAATTGGTCCAAGACCTGAACAGAAATTTTTTGTTGATATCTTTTCAAAAGAAGTGCCGCTTTATTCTATGAGGCACATGATTAAACCAGGTATTACAGGTTGGGCGCAAGTTTCTCAGGGTTATGCAGGTGATACCGAAGAAACAAAAAGAAAGCTCCAATATGACCTTTATTATGTAAAGCATTACTCTCTTATTATGGATTTAAAAGTTTTAATTAGGACAGTTTATGTTGTTCTTACTGGTTTTGGGTCACGATAAAATTATATAATAAAGGTAAGGGCTTATGAATAAGACATCGTCTAATAAATGGGTTATTGCCGGCATGATCTTTTTTGCTGCAATGGGTGGGATGCTCTATGGCTATGACATAGGCATCTTATCAGGCGCTTTGCTTTTCATAAAAAATGATATCCCAATGACTGTTTTTCAAGAATCACTATTAGGTGCCGCTGTATTAGGAGGCGGGGCTTTTGCTATATTGGTTTGTGGTTATTTGGCAGATATTTATGGCCGCAAAAAAATGATTATGGTGAGTGGTTTTATTTTCATTATAAGCGTTTTAATTATTTATTTTTCCAATAGCTATGAAATGATATTTTCAGGCCGCTTAATTCAAGGCATTGCCGTGGGTTTTATTTCAATTACGGTACCTTTATATTTGACTGAGACCGCACCCGCAAAGATACGTGGGTTCGCTGTTGTTGCTTTTCAGTTGATGCTCACTTTTGGGATAGTTTTAGCAAATTTGGTGAGTCTGGCGTTTACCGCTACGGGAGATTGGCGAGGCATGTTTTTAACAGCACTTGTGCCTGGTTTTATAATGTTTGTAGGGAGCTTCTTCTTGATAAAATCTCCACGTTGGTTGACCTTAAAAGGCCGAGATGAAGAAGCTTTATTGGCGCTTAAACGTATGCAACCTCCGATGGAAGCTGAGTCACAGTTTTTAGGAATGAAAGCGGCTGTTTCTGAGAGTAAAAATGAATCTGGTTTTTTGAAATTATTAATAGAAAAGAAGAATTTAAAACCGGTATTAATTGTTTTTTCAGTCGCTATCTTGGCGCAGCTAACCGGTATTAATAGTTTTCTACAATTCTCAGCAACAATTCTAAAAGAGGCAGGCTTCCATTCTGATTTTATCGCAGTAGAGGGTGCAAGCTTAATTGCCGGCATTAATTTAATGGCCACGATTATTGCATTGTTTATTGCGGACCGCGTTGAACGTAAGCACTTGCTTGCCTTCGGAGCAGCAATCGTTGCAGTTGTTCTTATTGCCAGTGGTATTATTTTAGAGTTTACGCCTGTCTCAATGATGAAAGGTTATTTGATGCTTACAGGCCTTGTTTTATTTATCTTCTTTTTTGCAGTGGGGCCGGGTGCTTTGGTCTGGGTGATTATGTCAGAACTTTTACCAACTTCAGTTCGAAGTAAAGGACTTGCCATCGCGCTCTTTTTAAATAGCATGGCATCAGCCGTACTCGCGTCTATCTTTTTGCCCGCCACAGAATGGATTGGCGCAGGGGGTATGTTTGTTTTTTGTGGTGCTTGTACTTTTATTTACTTTTTGGTTGCCATTTTTTATGTCCCTAAAACGAAAGGGAAATCGCTAGAGGAAATTGAAGCGCGTTTTAAAGATGGGGTGAAATCATGAATATTTTAGCCTTT
>CAXBFV010000308.1:0-2135 GCA_963974985.1 uncultured Gammaproteobacteria bacterium
AAGGCCTTCATTATGTTCAAAATTTTTTGTTCTATCAGCCTTATTCTTTTATTTTTATCTGTAACAGCACAAGCAAAAATATCTACCCACACTGAAACCTTTACCGGAACAGGTAAAACAGAAAGTCTCGCAACACAAGATGCTCTAGCTAATATCATTGCCAAAACCAACCCAACTATAGTGGGTTCTTTACGTTCAAGCTATAACGGTGATATGGGTGGCACTTTCTTTAAATCTCCTAAATATGGGCAGTGGGATACTTCCCATATTGCTGCCACCACACATGGCGCAGTACAGAGTTACCAAATTACACAAAAATCACATCTTAAAAATATCTGGACCATTACCATACAGGCTGAGATTGCCGAATATAAAAGCGCCTCTGCCAAAAGAGATCAACAACTCAGTGCACTTGCTATAATGCCTTTTAATGCCAACCAAGGCTCTATTGACAACAACGTAGACCTTAAAGGTTCAGGCGCATTAATCACCCAATCTATTGTTACAAATCTAGCAAGCTCCCCCGATCTTCGCATTGTAGATCGCTCTCAATCAGACCAGCGCGACTATCAGAAAGAAATTGCGCTACTTAAATCCCCCAACGCTAAACCTTCAGAACGCGCACGCTTAGGTCAAATGTTAGGCGCAGACTATTTTCTTACAGGTGACATCAGTGACTTTACGTTTAAAAAAATTAAAAAAACTTATTATGGTGCCTCTTTTGATAACTGGATAGTTCAAATTTCCATTAATTTTAGGGTAGTTGAAGTTGCAACCATGGGCATTATCGCAGCCCAAGAAGTTTCCGCATCCATTTCAAGTGACAAAGTTAAACAACTCTTAAAAGATCATGAAAGTAAAACACAAATAGAGCAAAAACTCTTTAGAAAGGCTGCTCAGAAAATTGCTGACAACACTCAAAATATATTCACATCTAAAAAACTATAATTTCATGCACATTTCATTCTCATGTTAAAAAAACTTAAACTTTTTCTTTTACTTCTTAGCGTATTCACACTTTCCGGATGCGCCACCTTTGAGTCTTCATACCCAAACCAAATGCATTCCGTCAAATCTGATTTAGCAAACAATCAGCCTGAAAGCGCCTATAAAAACTTACAAAATAAATTCCGTCATGACAGCACACTTTATAACTTAGAACAGGGTCGCCTAGAGCAACTCAACAACAAACCCCAAATAAGCCTCCAAGCATATGCAAAGGTAATTCAAACCATTCAAACAGATCGAATGAAAGCAAAAATACAGGCCTCAAAAATTTTAGAGAACACCGGTGCGCTCTTAACAAATGACCGAGAGCTTCCCTTTGAAACGCCTGACTACGCCATGACCTTTCTGTATGCTTATCAAGCTCTCAATTACCTTTCTTTAAAGGATTTAAGCAATGCCGTGGTCTCCATCAGACAGCTTTCTCAAGCCCAGTCCTGGATTCGACAGCAACAGGATATTGCCAATCAAAGCACACACATTATTAATGAAAAATATCGCAATCAAGAAATTGATATGGATAGCCTAGACTTCAAAAAATCTCAGCAAATTCAATTCATGTACAATCAAACACAAAATATAACCAATGCTTATGAAAATGGGTTTTCTTATTATCTTGCCAGCCTCTTATACATGACTTATGGCGACTATAATAACGCCATGGTTTCTATTAAGGATGCACACCGTCTGCTGCCTGATAATAGATATGTTAGACAAACCTATGAGGAAATAGAGCATGGCTTTAATGGCAGCTCTTCACTACCTAAAGATAAAGGCCGACTCGTTATTCTTTATGAGCAAGATTTTGTTGAATCTAAAAAAGCTTTTCAATTACCTCTGTTTTTAGGCCGCTTAGGTGCTCAAATGATTTCCACACCCTATTATTCTGGCGATAGTTCCCACCTCCACCCCTTTTATATCTCAATAAAAGATAAAAAGAATAAGACCCTATTAGTTGAACAGCAGTCTGGAGAACTCCTTACTAACACTACGAAAATGGCTATGAAGTCTCTCACAGAAGCATATCCTGCAATTATTACCCGGGAAGCGCTTAGACTTATTATTAAATCTACAGCAACCTACGCTTTACAAAGAGAAGATCGTAAAAGAAACCGTAATCAATTTAACTG
>CAXBFV010000309.1:0-2122 GCA_963974985.1 uncultured Gammaproteobacteria bacterium
CACAGCACATACAGCAAATGGTCCTATCACTGTTTATGCAACCACCATCCAACAACTTAAAATTGGTAATATCACCCTTAACAATATTCGCGCCAGCATTAATCCCGCTGAAAAAAGTGATATTGTTTTGCTTGGCATGAGCGCACTTAAAAACTTAGAGTTTCAGCATAAAGATAATATGCTTATTTTAATTCAAGATTAAATTTCAATCATCTCAAAATCTTCTTTTCCTACACCACAATCAGGACATTCCCACTCTGCAGGAACATCTTCCCAACGTGTACCAGGATCAATGCCATCTTCAGGCCAGCCTTCAGCTTCATCATAAATCAAACCACACACCACACACATATATTGCTTTAAATCTGTAACTGTCATTTTCTTGCCTTACTCATATAGTTTCATTGGCGGCATTATACCTGACCAAGACTGGTATTCAACCTCCCCTATCAGAGGAAAGTTATTTTAGTCCTGCCTTAATTTATCTGACACTGCCACAGGGCTTGGGAACTTCAATACCACAAAATAAGATGAGAATATAAAGGTCAGCATGGTAACGGCTTCAATTACCACATAGGCGTCTTGATCAAGCAAGTGGCTTTGAAATGCCATAAAAGCAATTAATAATGAAAACTCACTGGCCTGCCCTAAACGCGCACCGACCTCCCAAGCACTTTTCCGCTCTTCTTTAAAAAGGGTTAAAAGCGCCCAATAGACTATTGGTTTAATAATTAAAATCAAAGCTGACAATACTAAAACAACACCCAACACATCATAGGCTAAGGTGAAATCAAATCCCGCACCCACACTAAAAAAGAAAACAATCAAAAAGAAGTCACGTAGCGGCTTTAGATTTTCATAAATATATTGAGAGATCGGTGATGATGCTAACGTTACACCAGCAATAAAAGCACCAATCTCATGAGGCACGCCCATCCAAAAAGCTAACTGAGATAACCCCAAACACCAACCAATAGCTACTAAAAATATATACTCTTGAAAACGATTAAACTTTCTCAATAACTGAAACAATACGTATTTCTGTGCAAAATAACCTACCGCTAACAACACAGGCAATGCTAAGAAAACTTTAATAATCTGCAAAACACCAAAAGACTCCACACCCACTGAAAGAATCCCCAACCCCGTTAACATGATGATGGCAATAATATCCTGCAGCAGCAGCACACTGATTACAATATTCCCAATATGCTTATGGTGTAATGCTGTCGTTGGTAAAAGTTTTAGACAAATAATGGTACTTGAAAAGATAAACGAGGCGCCAATTAATAAGCTCGCACTGAGTGAAAACCCATAATAGCGACACACAATAAAACACATACAAGCAAAAATGGCACTCGACACAAAAGTAATCAATACCGTTTTATTCAGGGTCTGCAAAAGGCTTTTGAGCTGCAGATTTAAGCCCAGCAAAAAAAGCAAAAACATAATTCCAATATTGGAAATTTCAACAACCATATCCATACTATGGACAACTTTGAAACCATAAGGCCCGACAACCGCCCCTAAAAGCATGTAAGCAATAATTAACGTCTGACGTGTAAAGAGCGCAATGGTTGCAAAAATAGAGGCTCCAAAGAATATAACAAAGAACCCAATAAGCAGATCACTGTGCTCCATCTTTTATTTCTCAATTTTCGACAAAATAGCAGCTCCCGCCGTAAAGCCAGCTCCAAAAGCACATAGAGCAATATGTTTCCCGCCCTCAACTTCACCTATTGTTTCTAAAGCAATGGGAATCGTACAAGAGGAAGTGTTTCCAAATTTTGCAATATTGCTATACATCGAGCCTTCTTTCATTTTAAGGCGCTTTTCAATAGCCGTTGAGATACGCTGATTCGCTTGATGCGGCACCACCAAATCAATATCAGACAAATTAATCCCTGCATTTTGACAACACTTATGCATCACAAGCGCCATCGTTTTTACAGCAAAGGGAAATAATTTACGCCCATTAAGCATAATGGCACTTGTTTCTGTTTTAACCGTTGGGATATTCAGAATACTACCATCTTCGGCTGTTGCAGAAAGGTAAACATGGTCTACTGTCGCCACAGCTTCACTGATATGATCATGATCATATCAGTGAAGCTGTGGCGAC
>CAXBFV010000310.1:0-2083 GCA_963974985.1 uncultured Gammaproteobacteria bacterium
CGATGGGTGATTTCAGGTGCCTTATTGATATGCTTGGTGGGTAATTTTTTATTTTCTGTAGCTCCTAATTATGAAGTGGCTTTTCTCGGCCGTATTTTGATGGGCATTGGCTCCGCTTTTGGCTTTATTGGCGCGGCAAAAGTTGCATCATTGTGGTTGCCAAATCGATTATTTTCAACTTTCATGAGCTTGACTGTTTTTATTGGCTGTCTGGGAGGATTGATTGCGGATACGGTATTAAATACCTTGGTGAGCAACTTGGGTTGGCGCGAAGGTAATAATACCTTTACCTCATGATTCGAGATAGACCATTAGAGGGGCATCAAAAGGAAACCGTAGACAAGATTACTCTATTCGATCAAGTAAGGGTGTTGTGGCAAATTTTAAAAACAGTGCAGTTTTGGAATGTAAGTTTAATCGGCGCGGTACTCTTTATTCCCATTAATGTTTTAGCTTCTCTGTGGGGGATTGATTTTATTCAAAGCAAACTCTTTGTGACAGAGTCTTATGCTGCCGGTATTAATGCTATGTTGTTTGTGGGTAGTGCGGTGGGTTATATCGTTGTTTCTGTAATCTCAGCATACATTAAAAATTATCGGATTATGTTAGTGATAAGTTCATTTTTACTGACGATTATTTCGACAATTCTTATATTTGTGTCAATGCCTATTTGGGTATTTGTGACTTTGTTTACGCTCTTAGGGGTTTCTATTGGCCCTCAAGCTTTAACCTTTGAAATTGGTAAGCATGTTTCACCCGAAGGCGCCACAGCTTCAGCAGTATCAGGTGTGAATATGATGAATAACCTCGTTGCGGCAATTCTACTGCCTGTGTTTGGATGGATGCTTGCATCCTCAGCACATGGTGCGAGTGGTGTGCTCCCTTTAAATGATTATTATTACGCGATGAGTATGTTGCCTATACTGACATTAATTTGTGTACCTTTTTGTTTATTGCTTCCTAAGAAAATAGGGCATTAAAAAGCCTGGTTTTCTTACTTCCCAATACAAAAGCTAGAAAAGATGCGCCCCAGCAAATCATCCGCTTTAAATTCCCCGGTGATTTCAGACAATGCATTTTGAGCCAGCTTTAATTCTTCAGCAAGCAGCTCTCCGATACGGTTTTCTAGATGAGCTCGAGCTTGTTCTAAATGGTCAGACGCTAAATTAAGCGCATCAATATGGCGCGTGCGTGCGGTAAATAAACCTTCAGTGGTGTTAGTAAAGCCGACAGACTTTAAAATATGTTGTTTTAAGGTATCCATGCCAAGATTAGTTTTAGCGGAAATATAAATGTCTTTATCTGTATTGATTAGTTGTTTGGGGTCTTGCTCAAATTGGTCAATCTTATTATGAATGTAAGTAATGGGGATATTCTGTGGGAGGCGCTGGAAATATTCAGGCTCTAGCGCGTGCATGTTTTTGGAGGCGGGATCAGTAATGTCGGCAACAAGTAAAATATGATCTGCTTGTGTGATGGCTTCAAAAGCACGTTTTACGCCTTCATTCTCAATGATATCCTGACTAATTCTTAAGCCGGCGGTGTCGATGATATGTAGCGGGACGCCTTCTATTTGGATGTATTCTTTAAGCAGGTCACGTGTGGTGCCGGCAATATCTGTGACAATGGCGGAGTCTTTACCCGCTAAGGCGTTTAAGAGACTGGACTTGCCGGCATTAGGTTTGCCTGCGATGACAATGGTAATGCCTTCTCGTAAGATCGAACCTTGTTGGCACGCGATCATAACCTCATTCAAGGCGTGATGAATTTCATCGTATTGATTCTGAATCGCTTGGTCCGCTAAAAAATCAATTTCCTCTTCAGGAAAATCAATGGCGGCTTCGACGTGAATCCGAAGATGAATGAGTTTTTCAACAAGGTCATGAATTTTGTTTGAAAACACGCCTTGTAGTGAACGTATGGCAGAGCGTGCTGCTTGTTCAGACGAGGCATCAATTAAATCAGCGATAGCCTCAGCTTGGGCAAGATCCAGTTTATCATTTAAGAAAGCGCGTTCACTAAACTCCCCAGCTCTGGCAACCCGTGCACCATTTTTTATTACTTCTTTTAAAAGCAGGTCTAA
>CAXBFV010000311.1:0-2069 GCA_963974985.1 uncultured Gammaproteobacteria bacterium
GCATAGTTGAGCCATAAAGCATGCGAGATTGGCCCACTGCAAAATCAGCCATATCAATCATCTCTTGAACTTCACCATCACCTTCTTGTTTGGATTTCCCCATTTCTAGAGAAACAAGATTACCAAGCGCATCTTTGTGCTTACGTAAAGCTTCACCAACTAGACGAACCAATTCACCGCGCAATGGAGCAGGGGTTTTACGCCACTCAATATGTGCAGCACTTGCATTTTTAATGACGCGATCAAGATCTGCTTGAGTTTCATTTTTTACTTTTCCTAGGCTTTCACCTGATGCAGGGCTAAAAGTTTCAATGGCGTCAGAAGCCGAATCGTTTTTAAAATTCTCAAGGCCCATGCCGAGATCTTTGATATTAAAAGACATTATAATTTCTCCTAAAAATATTTATTTAATGTGTTTGTATGTTCTGGATTCCTGCCTTCGCAGGAATGGCGTGGTCTTTAAATAGCTTGGTTTAATAGGCCATCATTTTTATAGTAGTGACCAAAACGGTTTGCATAGAACATTGGGATGCTGATTTGTTCTTGCTTTAAGAAACCAGGTCCAAATTTCTTATCACTTAAAGCTAAATCAATTGTAACGCAAAGACTGGTTGCTGTTGTGAGCGCTAATGCTGAGAAGCGCTGACCAAACAAGACTTGTGAGGGGAATTTTTGAGCATAATTGCGCTCAGCAGTTTGACCATTAATTTCACCCGCTACAGAAACATAGATAAGTACCGTATCTTGCGTGATACGAGGTACAGCTTTATCCATTATTTTGCACATTTGAGGAAGATCATCGCCAAGCTTCATGTCATTCATTAAGAAACGCATTTTCTCGCCATGCCCTGGGTATCGAACACTTTTGTAAGTCATATTTTTTACTTTGCCAAGATAAGTCTGGATCATTGAGCCAACACCACCAGAAGTATTAAAAGCTTCATAGGTGATGCCATCAATTTTAATGGTTTCTTCATCCTGTAAAGGGTCTAATGTTTTAATGTCACCATCTACAATCCCTTTACAAGGTTGAGCATATTCATTGACAATACCTTCAGTGGACCAGGTTAAGCCGTACTGAAGTGAATTTGTTACATTAAGAGGTAGCGCGCCTACACGCATACGTACGTCGTCAACGCTATCGAAATCTTTCATAAGCTCATTGGCAATAATGCTGATAAACCCTGGTGCGAGACCACACTGTGGGCCAAAGATTGAGTTTGCATCTTTAGCAATTTTTTCGATTTCATCAGTGGTTTTCACATCTTCTGTTAAGTCAAAGTAATTGATATTTAGCGCTTTGGCTAAATGCGCTACGTCAATATTAAAAAAGAAAGGTAGGCAGGAAACGACAGCCTTTATTTTATTATCTGTAATATATGAGGATAAAGATGCTTTATCCGTAACATCTAATTCAACATATTTTAAATTATTTGCATGCTGTTCAAGTTTTGGCTTGTGTTGTGGGATTGCTTTGTCAGCAAGATGTATGGTGTAGTCACCAGAATTGACAAATAAGCTGGCAGTGAGTGTGCCTACGCGTCCAGCACCTAGAATTAAAACATTTTGCATTGAATTGGTCCTCTCATATTTAGTTGATTCTAATAAACAAAGAATCATGGTTTTTATATGTAGCTACAAAAAAGCTACGCACAGGATTCATGAATATGACCATGTTTGCAAGGGTTTATAATTAAAATGTCAGCGTTATAAGTCTTATAAAGATTTGCCTAATCTTCGATCTTTTGGTAGTTTGTTTTGCGCAAGTAGCTGACCATAGAGATGATAGATAAAGCCATGAGTAATTTTATTAAAAATCCAACAAGAGAAGATGCTGAAAATGCAGTAAGAACATTATTGAGTTGGGTGGGTGAAGATGTAGAAAGAGAAGGTTTGATTGAAACACCTAAGCGGGTCATTGGTGCTTATGGGGAATTTTTTGAAGGCTATACTCAGGATCCAAAAAAAGTTTTAGAGAAAACTTTTGAAGATGTTTCAGGCTATGATGAAATTGTTTTATTAAAGAACATGCGTTTAGAGTCGCATTGTGAGCACCACATGGTACCTAT
>CAXBFV010000312.1:0-1975 GCA_963974985.1 uncultured Gammaproteobacteria bacterium
CGGTAATGACTCCATCAACCGCAATTTTTTCACCTGGGCGAACACGGATGAAATCACCTACCTGGATCGCGTCTACTGCTATCGTTTCTTCTTCACCATTTGCACTAATACGACAAGCGGTTTTAGGCTGCAAGCCAACTAGCTTTTGAATGGCCTCTGAGGTTTTTCCTCGAGCGCGCGACTCTAAAAACGCCCCTAAATTAATTAAGGCAATAATGATTAAAGATGCTTCAAAATAAACATGTCTGGCGCTATCTGGCACAAGCATTGGATAAAAGGACACGATCATAGAGTAAATCCATGCCGATCCTGTACCCAACATGATTAATGTATCCATAGTCGTTTGCAAGTTCAGCAAAGACTTAAAGGCACCTCGGTAAATATGCCCACCCGCATACGCTATCACCACTGCCGTCAGCACCCCAATAATCACCCACACGACTTGACCCATTTCAGTAGTCAAACTAGGTAAAAAACCAGCCATAGTGCCAATCATTAAAACTGCGCCAAAAAAACCACTGATAATCGCTTTTAATAAAAGTGGGTGATTAGTTGTCTGTTTATTTTCTTCTAGCTTTAACTGCGCGTCATAACCAACTGATTTAATTTGTTTAATAACTTTGTCAGGGTCAATATCCCCTTGGATGTTCACTTCTCGCTCCGCGAAATTAACCTGAAAGCTATCGAGTTCTTGAAGCTTAGACAATGCCTTTTCAATTGTTTTCACACAACTCGCACAGGAAACATTTGTTAAAGTAAGCTGGAAAGATTTTTGATCAGTGCTCATAAAATATTCTCCTTTATTGGACATTCTGATTATCACAGCAATTTTTTGATTCAATTCGATCCGCAACTGATCTCAAAAAATTTGCAACTTCTTTACGGTTAACTTGGTAATACACAGATTTACCTTTTTTCTCTGCTGAAATAATGCCCGCTTCTTTTAATATTTTAAGGTGGCGACTCACAACTGACATATCCACAGCGCAACACGCTGCAACCTCAGTTACCGTGCATTCACAATTTTCTGCACAGAGGCGATCTAAAATCTTTACACGATTAGGGTCTGAAAGGGATTTAAATAATTCACAATGGTCAAACATACATTTCTCTTTAAGTTGATTGTATATTTGCACAATAATGCAATTAATATAAAAAAGCAATTCGCTGTCCTATTAAATTCAAGATTTTTTACTGGACCAATAAGCTTTAACCCACTCAACAGCGCCATACCCAACTCGAGACCTATTCCCCCATTTCCCAACTTTATCAGATGCAATTTCTAGAGGATCTGGTTTACCGTGAAAAATTAAAACACGACAATTTTTGTGCGGTTTATGGGGCTTAAAAATCAAACCAATAGGCTTAATCCAAACACAATGCCTTCGAAAACTTTTCACAAGAGAATCTTCCCAAAAAGCAGGTTTATATGCAATGTTACTAATATATTTTTGATCATTGTGCCCAAAAAAATTGGCTTTAATACCTAAAGCTTGGTACACAGCAAAAATATGATTTTGCTCACTAGGGATAAATCCTACTACTGAAGAGTTTCCTCCTCTTCTAAATCGACATTTTAAAGGTAAAAGTTTTTCAATAAGCATTGGTGGCCATTCTCTAATGATGTAAAGTCCTCTTTTCTTCAGAACTGTTTCAATAAAAATATCTAATGAGCCAAGTATCATAATATCCAAATCCAAAAATATCGTAACATTATCTGTTGGAAATACATTTGGTTTAAACATAACTATTTTTGGCCAGCATCCAGACTGAACCATTTCCTCAGGAAATTGGCTCAAATCAAAGTTTATAACTTTAACATCACTCTTTATATTGATAGCTTTATTATCAGTAAAGCAATAAAGTTCAAAAGAATATGAGGTGTTCTTTTTTATTTTATTATAAAGCTTGTCTACATACGTGCTCGGGTATCGTGATCCCCAATTGAAACAGCAAAAATTTATAATCATATTGT
>CAXBFV010000313.1:0-1974 GCA_963974985.1 uncultured Gammaproteobacteria bacterium
GATATTCATGGCGGGGGCTCAGACTTAAGATTCCCGCATCATGAAAATGAAGTCGCGCAATCTGAATGTGGTAATGGCTGTACTTTTGCCAATACCTGGATGCATTCTGGGATGGTGCAAGTTGATGCAGAAAAGATGTCTAAATCATTGAATAACTTTTTTACCATTAAAGAGGTGTTGAAGAAATATTCACCTGAAGTCGTGCGTTACTTTTTGATTTCAGGACAATACCGTAGTGAGATTAATTATTCTGAAGAAAATTTACAAAATGCTGAAGCAGCGTTGTCTAAGTTATATGGTGCTTTGCGTCATGTGGAAGTAGGGGATGCGTTTCCAGAAGGCGTGGCTTTTATTGAGCAATTTAAAGCGGCGATGAATAATGATTTTAATACACCGGAAGCCTTGTCAGTATTGTTTGCAGTGGCGAAGGAGTTAAACAGAATAAAAGCCATGGATGCGCTTCTTGCAGGAAAATATGCCAAGCTTCTGATAGAGTTTGGTGAGGTATTGGGAATATTACAAAGCAACCCGGAAGATTATTTTAAAGAAGACATGGGCGAGGAAGCTCAAAAGATTGAAGCATTGATTGAGAAAAGGTCAATTGCTAAACAATCCAAAGATTGGGCGACTGCCGATGCGGTGAGAGATGAATTAAATATAATGGGTATTGTTTTAGAAGACACAACAAACGGAACAGTTTGGAAAAAGGAAAAATAGAAATGGCCGAAAAAGAGAAAGTAAAAGAAGGTGAATTAAATATTGCGACAATTTCAGAAGAACTCATTACCATTAGCGATTGTTTGCGTTGGGCTGCAAGTCGCTTTAATGAAGCGGAGCTTTTTTATGGTCACGGCACAGATTCAGCTTGGGATGAGGCAGTGCATCTTGTTTTACAAACGATTCATTTGCCTTTAGATATTGATGATCGGGTATTAGATGCGCGTTTAACGAAAGTAGAGCGTGAGCAAATTATTAAATGTGTTTATCGTCGCGTTGTTGAGCGCTTGCCTTTACCTTATTTGACCAATATCGCTTGGTTTGCAGGTTTGAAATTTTATGTGGATCAACGTGTCATTATACCTAAGTCGCCAATTGGTGAGTTGATTCGTAATGGATTTGAACCTTGGGTGGAGCAAGATCATATTGCGTCAGTGTTAGATTTATGTACGGGGAGTGGTTGTATTGGTATTGGAGCAGCAAATGCTTTCCCAAATGCAGAAGTGACACTTTCTGATATTTCAGAAGACGCCTTAGAAGTGGCTAAGCATAATATTAGAAATCATAAGCTTGGATCACGTGTAACAGTAGTGAAGTCAGATTTATTTAATGAATTGGATGGTGCGCACTTTGATTTAATTATTTCAAACCCGCCTTACGTGGATAAAGCAGACTTAGATAGTATGCCTGAGGAATACCATAAAGAACCACGACTAGCACTTGAAGCGGGTCAAGATGGTTTGGATATTGTCGGTAGAATTTTACGTCAGGCGCCACACCATTTAAATGCAAATGGTATTTTGATTGTTGAAGTGGGGAATAGTCAGTACGCACTTCAAGATAAATATCCAAATGTACCATTTTCTTGGTTGAACTTTGAAGATGGTGGTGATGGTGTGTTTGTTTTAACAGCAGAAGAGTTGTTGAAATATCATGAAGAGTTTATGAAAGGTTAAAAAGGTAAAATAAAATGTCAGGCAATAAGTTTGGAGAAGTGTTTTCAATCACAACCTTTGGTGAAAGTCACGGGCCTGCATTAGGGGCTATTATTGATGGTTGTCCTCCAGGGCTTGAAATCTGTGAAGCGGATCTTCAGATAGATTTAGATCGTAGAAAGCCTGGTACTTCAAAATTCACCACACAGCGTCGTGAAGGCGATGAAGTTAAGATTCTTTCAGGTGTCTTCGAAGGAAAAACTACGGGCACCAGTATTGGTTTATTGATTGAAAATACGGATCAGCGCTCTAAAGACTATGG
>CAXBFV010000314.1:0-1969 GCA_963974985.1 uncultured Gammaproteobacteria bacterium
GGAGTGATCATTGCTGCAGGCACTTAAAAAGAGGCCTGTAACCAGAATAACCGCAAGTTTTAAAAAAAGAGAGGATTTGTGCTTCATTTTGATTCCTTTATTTTGCTTTATTCGTTACTGATATAATGTACGGTTTGAGGGTCCTTAGGTTTGGCAAAGAAAGTCTCTGTTGGCGCTTGCTCAACAATTTTCCCATTAACCATAAAGATGGTTTTATCAGAGACACGATGTGCTTGTTTAAGATTGTGCGTGACCATGATAATTGTATATTGTTTTTTAAGATTATGAATAAGCGCTTCAATTTTTCCAGTGGAGATAGGATCCAGCGCGGAAGTAGGCTCGTCCAATAAAAGAATTTCAGGATGTATAGCAAGGGTTCTGGCAATACAAAGTCGCTGCTGCTGTCCACCTGAAAGACTAATTCCAGGTGAGTGGAGTTTATCTTTCACTTCTTCCCAGAGGGCTGCTTGAACGAGCGCCTCTTCAACACGATCAGAAAGCTCAGAGCGATTTAATTTTTCGTGGAGCTTAATCGCAAAGGCAATATTTTCAAAAATAGACATGGGAAAAGGCGTAGGCTTTTGGAACACCATGCTGATTTTTTTTCTAAGTTGGTTGACGTCAACATTTGAATCGAGAATATTATGCCCATTAAGAAGAATTTGCCCTGTTGCAGACTGGCCTGCATAAAGTTCATAAATACGATTGAATGTGCGTAAAAGTGTCGACTTTCCTGAACCTGATGGGCCAATAATTGCCGTGGTTTGGTGTTTTGGAATCGATGTGTTTATCTTAGAAAGCGTTGCGGTCTTCCCGTAGAAAAAATGTAAATCTTTAACTTCAAAATATTGAGACATATATTTCCTTATTTATCCCTGGCAATCCAGCGTGCGGAAAGATTCATGAGTAAAACAAATAGCGTGATCATTAATGCTGCCGTCCATGCTAACGACTGTAATTCTGGGTAAGGCTGCATAGCATTTTCAAAAATCAAGACCGGTAAACTTTCCATCGGGCGAGACAAATCAAAAGAAAGGAAACTATTTTTAGCTGATGTGAAAAGTAAAGGTGCGCTTTCGCCCATGATGCGTGCGGTGGCAAGGATCACCGCAGTGATCAAACCTGTTTTTGCAGAGCGGTAAACAATCATCAAAATCACACGCCAACGAGGGATGCCTAATGCAATGGCAGCTTCTTTGAGCATGGGAGACACTAAATACAACACATCTTCAGAAGCACGGGTAATCATCGGCATGGCGATGACGGCTAAAGCAATGATGCCTGCAAATCCTGAGAAGCGTGTATGCGCCACAATCAGCGTATAAATAAAAAGGCCAACGATAACGGAAGGTGTGCTCAATAGAATATCATTAGTGAAACGTGTGATCGTGACAAGACGCGTTTGTTTTTTTGATTCGACTAAGAAAGTTGCGGTTAGGATAGAGATGGGGGCTGCAACGATGATGGCAATTAAGGTCATCATTAAAGAACCAATCATCGCATTTCTAAGGCCTAGGTTGCGGGTGTCGTGTTTGAAAATACTGAGATCTAAGGCAGGTAATCCCTTAGCAAGCAACGTGCCTAGGATGCTGAGCAACACAACAATACTAATACATGCCGTTAACCAACAAAAATAGGTAAAGAGTTTGGTTTTTAAACGGCGCGGTAAGGAAGATTTAATTAATAAGCTCATAGCTTGCCTCCTTTACGCTTACTTAGTTTTAGGAGTTGCCTAGAAAGGACCAAAACAATAAAGGTGATGATAAATAAGATGAGACCGGTTTCAACCAGGGCTGCTGGGTAAAGCGTTCCAGTAGCCTCTGTAAATTCATTGGCAATACTGGCTGAGATAGTGGTGCTGGGCATAAAGAGTCCGGATAAAGTATGGACATTACCAATCACAAAGGTGACAGCCATGGTCTCACCCAGTGCGCGTCCAAATCCAAGAATTGTGGCCCCCAATAAACCA
>CAXBFV010000315.1:0-1950 GCA_963974985.1 uncultured Gammaproteobacteria bacterium
TAAAACAAGTATTTTTTCAAAGTTCAAGGCGCTCAAAATATGAAGCGCGCAGTTTACATTTTTGTAAATGAGCACTGCAATATTTTTGAAGTAACGCAGAAATTTGGAAAAAGACGCCGTTTTAAAAAACTTCAGGACGCATGTGAGGGAAGAGTAACACATCACGTATTGATGGCTGATCTGTAAATAACATCACCAAACGATCAATTCCAATCCCTTCACCCGCAGTTGGCGGCATACCATACTCAAGCGCGCGAATATAATCTGCATCATAAAACATCGCTTCATCATCACCTGAGTCTTTAGCCTGAACCTGTGCTTGAAAACAGTTTTTTCAAAAATTTCAATCTGCACTTTACCTAAGCCATAATTTGACTCAAGTTTAATCCCTAGATCTTGTGCAATTTTAGAGGCAGCTTCTAACGTATCAATATCACTCGCTTGTAAGTTAGGATTAAAATGTAAGATTGAATCAAAAACACTTATTTTAGTAAAAGGTTGTGACAAATCATAAGTCTCGCCCTGATTTGTAATCGTAGTCGTTCCTAACACCGCTTGCGCCATTTTACATAACAGATCTTCTGTAAGATCCATTAGGTCTTTATAATCTGCATAAGCTTGATAAAACTCAATCATGGTGAATTCTGGATTATGACGCGTGGAAAGACCTTCATTTCTAAAATTACGATTAATTTCATAAACACGTTCAAAACCACCTACAACCAAACGCTTCAAATAAAGCTCAGGCGCCACGCGTAAATAAAGATCCATGTCTAAAGCATTGTGATGTGTTGTAAAAGGTTTGGCAGCCGCTCCTCCTGGGATCACATGCATCATTGGTGTTTCCACCTCCATGAACTTCTTGCCATCAAAGTAATCACGCATGAATGAAATCATTTTTGAACGAATCTGAAAAACCTTGCGGCTTTCTTCGCTCATAATTAAATCGACATAACGTTGACGGTAACGGGTTTCTTGATCAGAAAGGCCGTGAAATTTATCAGGCAATGGGCGAACCGCTTTGGTAATTAAACGCGCGCTGGTCGCATGCAAAGAAAGCTCACCGGTATTAGTTTTAAATAAATAACCTTCAATGGCAACAATATCGCCTAAATCCCAGTTTGTTTTAAAAGCATCATAGCAACCTTCTGGTAAATCATTCTTACGCAAATAGGCTTGAATACGACCTGACATATCTTGAATGGTAATAAAAGATGCTTTTCCCATGATACGACGCAACATGACACGCCCTGCAATTTTATACGTCGGCTTATCTTCAATTTCTTCTAATTCAGCTTTGCTCAATTCACCATATTTAGCGTGCAAACAACCCGCTACGACATCACGTCTAAAATCATTTGGATAGGCAATCCCTTCAGCTTTAATGGCCTTTAGTTTTTCCTTACGCACCCCTATTTGCTTATTTTCTTCTTCTTGCAGAGTTTGTGCATCCAATACATTTTCTTCGGTCATCGGTTTGATCCATAGCTGATATTAATTAACAGCTGAGTACTGTATTGTTTTTGAGCGAATTAGTCTAGTTTTTCTAAGCTTTTCATTCTCACAAAACAATACTAAAAATACCATTATCTGAAATGCTTCAACTTAAAATTGTACATTCCTTATGGGGCTTGATAGAATTATCTAAGAGAGCATTTGGAAATTTTTAGTATGAAAAGATACATAACCCTAATATTCACATTTCTATTAAGTGGCATGTTAACAACTTCATTTGCATTAGAGGTTAAACCAATTTTAGATGCTAATGGCCAAGCCATCACCCAACCTATTGCTCGTATAATAACTAACGTCTACGGTACTTTTGTCTTAACCAAGGTGCCCGTTATTGAGTCTATGAATTATATAGAAAGCCCATTATATCCATATTGGTCTTCTTTAGGAAATTCATATATTTATACTCGCCTGAATAACCAAGGGGTGTTTAATAAA
>CAXBFV010000316.1:0-1922 GCA_963974985.1 uncultured Gammaproteobacteria bacterium
TTGGTGAGTCTGCCAATAATATAAATAAAAAATAGCAATATTCCAATAACTTGGAAAACCTTTAAAAAAATGATCCTCTGTCTTGGCATCGGGCTGCGTGAACTGATAGCAAGAAGCCAGTACAATCATAATCATGCAAGGGATCTTCCAGTCTGGGGGGACAATAGACATGGTGAGTACCATGAAAGAGGGTACGACCACAAAGGTTAGAAAGTCGATGATGTTGTCTAAGAGGGCGCCATCAATATTGGCATATTTTTTAATTTCGACAAGACGTGCGAGTGTGCCGTCAATGGCATCAATGATGATTGAAATCGCAATATAGAAAAATGCCCAAAAGATATTGCCGCGATAAACCTCATAGAGTGCAAGCACACCAAATACAGCACCTGATGCGGTAAAAAGATGGACCAGCCAGGCGTAAATTTTTTTATATGTATGGATCATAACGTTTTACTCAGTTTTAAATGGGGTTTTATTAGTTATAGTTTAGAGTTTCTGCTCTTAAAGATTGCTCAAAGATGAATCCCGTCATCCCGCTACTTGATCGCGGGATCCATTTTTTTTAGTATTACTCATTGGTCTATGTCGCTGTATTCTTAAGCATGCCAAATTTTTTCATGTTGACCATTAATAATGAAATAGCAGCAGGGGTGATGCCTGGGATTCTTGACGCTTGGCCAATGGTTTCAGGTTTTTGTTCAGAAAGTTTTTGTCTGACTTCATTTGAAAGTCCATGGACGCGATCATAATCAAAATCTAGCGGTATGGATTTTGACTGATAAGCTTTCAGTTTTTCAATCTCATCAAACTGGCGCTCAATATAACCCGAATATTTAGATCTGATTTCTACCTGCTCAGCGGCTAGTGGATTCGTTAAACCTGGGCCAAAAGCTTCAATGGTCATCAGTAATTTATAAGTCATCTCTGGGCGTTTTAGAAAGTCGAATAAATTTGATTCTCTGGAGAGTGCATTTGGTAGAATTTTGCTAATGAGCTCTGCTTTTTGAGAACCTGGGGCGACCCATATTTTTTTCAGGCGCTCAACTTCTTCGTTGATGTCCTGCATTTTTTGAGTAAAAGCCTTTTCTCTTTCTGCATCTGTCAGGCCTAAAGCAATTGCAATAGGAGTTAAGCGTGCATCGGCATTATCTTCTCTTAAAATCAGGCGATACTCCGCACGAGAGGTAAACATGCGATAGGGTTCTTGTGTGCCACAGGTGATTAAATCATCAACCAATACACCCATGTAGGCTTCACTTCTTTCTGGATGCCAGCTTTCTTTACCTTGCGCTTGTTGCGAGGCATTAATACCTGCCAAGAGGCCTTGCGCACCGGCTTCTTCATAACCTGTCGTGCCATTAATTTGGCCGGCAAAATAAAGGTGGCTGATGTATTTAGTTTCAAGGGTGAATTTTAAATCTCTTGGATCAAAGTAATCATATTCGATGGCGTATCCAGGACGAGTGACATGTGCATTCTCAAAGCCTTTGATGCTCCGAATAAGCTCAAGCTGCACATCAAAGGGAAGACTTGTTGAAATACCATTTGGATAAAGCTCTGTACAGTTTAACCCTTCAGGCTCTACAAAAATTTGGTGGGCATCTTTATCAGCAAAGCGCACCACTTTATCTTCAATAGAAGGGCAGTAACGTGGGCCAATGCCTTCAATCATGCCGCCGTACATCGCAGAACGATCTAAATTATCTTTAATAATTTGGTGGGTAGTTTCATTGGTATAGGTGATGTGGCAAGAAACTTGTTCAGGGTGATCGGATGCTTTGCCTATAAATGAAAAAGTAGGCAGAGGGGTATCGCCAGGTTGCTCAGCCAGCACTGAAAAATCAACCGTAGTGCTGTCAATACGCGGTGGTGTCCCTGTTTTTAAACGACCGACACGAAAAGGGAGTGCGCGAAGTTTT
>CAXBFV010000317.1:0-1914 GCA_963974985.1 uncultured Gammaproteobacteria bacterium
AAAATAAACTTCAAAATATTGACTCTAAAGAAGTGGTTTTTATGCCCATTCCTGAAAACATCCTCCATACGGCAGAAGCACTTGATATGCTGACAAGTATAACAACGCTACAAGATCTCTGTTGTAAGCTTCAAGGGCTTTATGAAGGGTCTCTCTCAAAATAAATATCCCATACGCCATGATTTAAGCGATGGCCTCGTTGCTCAAACTTCGTAAGTGGTCGACTCGCAGGCCTTGGCGCATAGCCTGCAAATTTATTTTTTAATTGCGGGCAGCCTGATAAGACCTCGAGCACTTGCACTGCATAATGCTCCCAATCTGTAGCGACATGTAAAAATCCATCTGCTTTTATTTTAGATGCTGCAAGTTCCACAAATTTTTCTTGAATTAGACGACGCTTATAATGCTTGGTTTTATGCCAAGGATCTGGAAAAAATATCTGCATCCCCGCCAGAGCACCACCCACTATGTTTTCATTTAAAACTTCGATGGCATCATGCTCAATCACTTTTAAGTTTGTCACCCCTGCTAAATGCGCCTTACCCAAAAGGTTTCCCACACCAGGTGTATGGACCTCAACGCCTAGATAATTCAGCTCTGGATTTTCTTCAGCCATTTGCAGCAAAGACATGCCCATGCCAAAACCAATTTCAAGTACCACAGGATGGTCATTACCAAACAGTGCTTTTAGATCCAAAACACCCGATTGAAAATCCACACCAAACTCAGGCCAATATTTTGCGATGCCATCTTGTTGCGTTGCGGTCATACGCCCTTTGCGCTTTACAAAGCTACGGATCGTACGCATGGGTTTTCCATCAGGGGTGAGATTTTTAGACATACTTTATAAAACTAATTCGATTTCTTGAAAAGGATTATAACTGATTCAACTTTAGCTGGCAGCATTTAGTGACACTCAAAAGATATGATAATCAAAGTCTTTTCAAAAGCTTCTGCTAAGCTAAAAACCAAGAATCTCCAGAAACCTTATAAAGCAAATGCTCAAAACTATTCGATACATCCTCCTTTCTGCTATTTCTTTGCTGCTTATAAGCTGCACGCACAATATCGGGCCCAAATACTTGCCTGACAATTTTGGTGCTTATAATCGAGCTCTTCTTAAAACAAACTATGACCAACTGCTTTCAAATCTTGTGCGTCTACGTTTTGGTGTAATTCCTAACTTCATTCAAGTGGGTTCGATGACGACTAAAATTTCTACGGAAGTGAGTATCAACTCAGCATCAGGAACTGCCAATCTTTCTCCAGGCGTTATTCCAACGTATGGTCTCACAGCAGGCTTACCCACTTTTAATTACTCCACCACGCCCACTATTACCTACACACCAATTCAAGGCGCTAAATTTACCAAACGCCTTCTACAGCCACTTAGTTTAGCAGATGTGCAAAGTATGATTCGTTCAGGTTGGCCGTTATATCTCGTGATGAAAATTACCTTGCAACAAATTGGCCCGCTATTGAATGCCCGCTCTGCTTCCAATAACCCAGACATTAATATCCCTAGATACAAAGGCTTTAATCGCCTTGCCACCCTTTTAGAAGAACTTTTTAATCAAGGTGAGTTAAAAATATATCCTGCACTTTACCAAAGAGTAGATGCTTTAAAACTTGTTTTCAGTAAACAAGCCCTTGCCAATCCAAAAACAAAAGAAGTCTTTGAGCTCCTTCAAATAAAAGAAAGCAATCAAGCTTTGTACCTCGTTAATAGCAATCTTGAATCCCACTCTAATGAAGTGATTTCCGTGGGAACGCATTCATTCCTAGGCACACTCTACTACCTTTCTAAAGGCGTTGATATTCCAGAGAAGTTTAAGAAATCTGGGGAAGTTTATGTGACTCATTATGCTGATGGCAAAGCCTTTGATTGGAGTGCCTTATTGGGTCTTGTGATCC
>CAXBFV010000318.1:0-1910 GCA_963974985.1 uncultured Gammaproteobacteria bacterium
TAATATCGCAGGCTCAGTCATTATCATTATTGCGCAACGTTTAGCCCGAAGACTGTGCGAACAATGCAAAGAGCCTATTGAAATTCCAGATAAAACGCTTAAAAAATTTAGATTTACGGATGCGCAAATTGCAGAAAAACACACTTTTTATAAACCCAAGGGCTGCAGCAAATGCAATGCCGGCTATAAAGGTCGAGTGGGTATATTTGAAGTTATGACGATTAGTGATGCAATGCGCAAAGTTATTCTTAAAAATGGTACAGCCGTTGATATTGCTGAACAAGCACAAACAGAAGAGATTGATGATTTAAGACAATCTGCTATTAAAAAAGCGATTGAAGGTGTGACCTCACTCGAAGAAGTCACACGTGTTACTCAATAAAGGAACTCACTATGGCACTCACACCTAAAACAAAAAAGAAAAAAACGAAGAGAGCTGAAAAGCCAGAATTTCTTTGGAAAGGAAAAGACAGTAAAGGCTACGATATGAAAGGCAGCCTTTATGCCGCCAATATTAATCTCGCCAAGGCTATCCTAAGCAAGCAAAGTATTAAAGTGACTAAAATCAAAAAAAAGCCCAAGGATTTATTTGGCGATAGAAGAAAAGTTAAACCTGTAGATATTGCTTTTTTTTCCAGACAAATGGCAACCATGATGCAATCAGGTGTCGCCATTATTATGGCCCTTGATATGATTTCAAAAGGAACGGATCATCCCGGCATTAGACGAATGGTCTTGGATCTTAAAGAAAAACTAGAAGGTGGTTCTAATTTTTCAGATGCCTTAAAAGATTTTCCTAAATTATTTGATAAACTTTACTGCAGTTTGGTTTATGCCGGAGAACAATCTGGAACACTTGAGCTTATGTTAAGCAGAATTGCGACCTATAAAGAAAAAACAGAGTCTATTAAAAAGAAAATTAAAAAAGCGCTGACTTATCCCGCCGCTATCCTGGTTATTGCTTTTGCCGTAACCGTTATCCTACTTGTTTTTGTTGTGCCTACTTTTGAGGAACTTTTTCAAGGTTTTGGTGCAGAACTCCCAGCCTTTACTGTATTTGTATTAGATCTATCTAGATGGATGCAGGCTTACTGGTACTCAATCATTATTGGGGTTATTATTTTTGTTATTCTCTTTAAGCAAGCCAAGCAGCGCTCACTTAAGTTTAGAGAGCTCCTAGATAAATTCATGCTTAATTTGCCTATTGTTGGAAAGATTTTAGATAAATCATGTATTGCCAGATTTTCCAGGACACTTGCAACAACCTTTGCCGCTGGCATGCCGCTTGTAGATGCACTCACAGCCGTTTCTACCGCAACAGGCAACCTTGGGTACGAATATGCTTCTTTGCGCATTAGAGAAGAGATTATCAGTGGGGTAAATATCAAAGATGCCGTCCAACATACGGGGAAATTCCCACCCATGGTTGAGCAAATGATCGCCATTGGAGAGGAATCAGGTCGCTTAGATGAAATGCTTTCTAAAGTTGCCGATATTTATGAAGAAGAAGTTGATTTAGCGGTCGACAGTTTAAATAGCCTATTAGAGCCTTTTATTATGGTAGTATTGGGCGTACTTGTTGGTGGGCTAGTGACTGCTATGTATATGCCAATATTTGAAATGGGGTCTGTTGTTTAAAATAAACTGCAACTATTGGGGAGCTTTCGAATTATAGTCTCAGCTGAATGCTTAGCCAAGACTCAGAAAAGTAATGTTTTAGGGTGACTACTGAACCGTGCGCAAAAGAACTTAGACTATGCAATGTTATTTTTGCTTAATTATTGACTGCCTTGAATCTAATTTTAGTTTCATTATGCTAAGCTGCATGAAATTAAACCTCAAGTAAGAACTAAACAGGACCAATAGTAATTGATTGTTGTTAAGTTGCATTAATCCCTATGTTTTTAAAA
>CAXBFV010000319.1:0-1899 GCA_963974985.1 uncultured Gammaproteobacteria bacterium
CCGCACATTTTTTTGGTGGTAGGCCTATTTACAGTACATTGCTAGGCAGGACCTTGGTGCTTGCGCATCGGAAGGCGCTTTATTTTAAGCTGCTTAAGAGGAAGCGTTCAGAATTATAGTTTGTGGCAATTGATAGAAGCCTAGAGGCTTAGGTATCAATAATTAATTTTTTATAATAAAGTGATTCTAAGAATGATGCTTCAGCCGTGAGTTCAACCGGGTTAGATTCATTTAACATAGATTTAAAGTAGGCTAAAAGCTTATCCAATAAGCCTTGAATCATCTCATCGGTCCTATCTTTTAAAAAAAGTTTTATCTCGATGTGAATAAATTTTTTCTCAGGGTTTGAACCAACAAAATAATGCTCAACAGGATGGAGCCTGGTTTTTACTGTTTCAATATTTATCCAAGGTGTTTCTTGCATACTTTCCTGGAGACCTGAAACAATTGTTTTCATTGACGTGCTGAACTCTATATCAGCACTGTATTCAACCATAACTTGTGGCATTTTCTTCTCCAACTTTTATGACTCATAAAAATACACTATACCATTTTTGCATATTAAGGCAGATTTTTTGTAGCAGTACTCTGACTTAAAAAAGATTAAAATTTTCTTCTTTTTTTCTTGCATATTTTAAAATTTCTACAATAATTACCAAAAAATATAATCGTCAACGCATTGAAAATTAATCCATTTAATATCAAGGCGTTGAAGAAACTAAAATAGTGCTAAATCTTATTCGGATTAGCAATATATAACGAGATGAGGGGTTTTTGTGTATACCGATAAAAAAATTACGACCTGGTATGGGAAGATGGTTGTTAATGACAATACGTTTTATGTTATCCATGATAAACGCATTACATCTGATGATGCAGAGAAGATTTATTTATATCATTCAGGTCGTCAGAAATTGGTTTTATTTCTAGAAAGTATTGCTAAAGATAAGTTTCAAGAATTAGATGATGGTGAGCTCGCTCAAGCAAAAAAAGAATGTGATCCTGTTTGGGAGGAAATACTTTTAGAGCATATTAAAAGGCAAGAAAAATTATTTGAAGCGCCTAAGAAAAAAGCTAAAAAGGATGGTGCAGAAGAAGAGCCAGAAGAAGCCTTCCGTGATGATGATCAAGATCTTGATGACGATATGGAACTAGGTTTTGAAGGTGGTCTTGATGAGGATGATGACGATTAGTTTTTTCTTGTAAGAAAGTCCAACATTTTTATATATGGTTGTTATACTCTCCACATATTTTTGTGGCAGAGATCATTATGAGTGCAAATAGTTTTTCAAGTTTACCTTTATCCAAACCCTTATTAAAAAATATAGCTGAGCTTGGATTTACCGAAATGACCCCGGTCCAAGCGGAAAGTTTACCGCCAATTTTACAAAATAAAGATGTGATTGCCCAAGCTAAGACAGGTAGTGGTAAAACAGTTGCCTTTGGTATTGGCGTATTGCATAAACTTGATGTTAAAAAGTTTAGAGTGCAATCCTTAGTACTTTGCCCAACTCGAGAGTTAGCAGACCAGGTTGCAAAAGAACTAAGGCGTTTAGCGCGTACCATTCATAATATTAAAATACTCACCTTATGTGGTGGTCAGCCTTTTGGCCCGCAGCTTGGCTCCTTACGCCATGAAGCACATATTATTGTGGGGACACCTGGACGTGTGCTGAAGCATTTGATTAAAGGTTCACTCTCTTTAGATAATCTTGATATGTTGGTTTTAGATGAAGCAGATCGTATGCTTGATATGGGCTTTATTGATGATATTTCTGAAATCATTTCTTATGCACCAGGTAATCGTCAAACCCTTCTGTTTTCAGCGACCTATCCTGATGAAATTATGGGGTTGAGTGAATCCATACAAAATGATGCGATAAGCATTAAATCGAATTT
>CAXBFV010000320.1:0-1893 GCA_963974985.1 uncultured Gammaproteobacteria bacterium
CGTATTAATGATTGTACAGGTCGCAATATGGATTCTGCCTTTTAAGCTGTATTCAACAGTTGGGAAAGCCACGCGACCAAAAGCTTCAGCCAATATCTGCTTTAGTTCTGCGGTGATATTGTCTTTATAATAAAGCTTAATGTCTTCAATAATAGCGACAGGTGCTTTGGGAGCTTGGTCATTAAAGCCCTCACCAAACTTTCCTATTGCAGCAATTCGACCAATAATCTTTGAGGTCTTTTGCATGACACGTGCTCTTAACTCTTCATTAATTTCTTCGTATGCTTTACCTTCTAGATCAATAGTGTGGGTATGCTCTAAAAATGATTCTTGGTAGGTTTCTCTAGATTTGTAATATTTAACGGCCTTATAAAGTTTTTCTTCAGGAAGTAAGGCGTCTGTATCCAGAATATCCATAACAATAAGGCTTTTAAGTGGCTTTGGGTGATCAAAGTTAAAAGCTTTTGGGAAACGGCTTTCTAATTTCTTAATTAGAACCATCATTTTATCATGATGGCTGTCCTGCATGCTCAGCGCAATAAAATGCCGTTCTGCACGCAATACCTGCTGAATTAGGGCTTTAATATTTGGCTTTTGAAGTTGCTCTTCTGGCAGCGTATTAAGCTTCTCTTTGACGGCGAGGACGCCTTTATGGGTTTTAATTAAATCTGAAATTCCGCTCATGAATAAAATTTAAATTTTGTGATAACTTTTAAGGGTGTGTATCTTACTGAATTTCATAAGGTTTGGAAGGATATTTTGAGGATTATTATCAGATTATGAGAATTTGAAAATTAACAAGAAATAAAGCTTCTGATTGTTAAATAAGATGTGATAAGATTCGCACGCTTTTCAGCTTCATTTAACAAAATAATAGGTTATATTCATCATGTCAAAAATCAGTTTATCATTACTTTCACTTTGTGTCGGCTCAACATTACTACTTTCAGGTTGTAGCCACGAGGCAATCAAGCCTAATACAAATACAGTGCAGCCAGTTACTTATTCATCTGCAAAACAGCATAAAGCTAAAGTTTCTCATCCTGCATGTAAATCTACACAGTCAGTACAGCAAAACGCTGAATCTGTTGGTTTTTATAAGATTAAAGCCGGGGATACTTTATCAGGTATCGCAAGAATGCATACATTGTCATTAAAAGAAGAAATTCAATGCTTAAAGAAAGCTAATCATTTAAAGCATAGTGATAAAATTAGAGTCGGTAAAAAACTTTATATCCCTAGCGCTAAGGTATGTCGTAGCAAATATTTATAATAATTATTTACGCATTGCTGCTAGGATACGATCCTAAAACCTTTAATAGAGAAGTCTGTTTTAAAAGCGCCAATAAACCCTTTTGCACATGAGGCTCGTCTTCATGGCCTTCAAAATCTACCACAAAAAGATAATTCCAAGCACTATTTCGTGTGGGGCGAGACTCAATCTTAGTGAGGTTAATGCCGTTATTTGAAAGACAATTTAATACTTCAACCAATGCGTTAGGTTGATGGCGTGTTGCAAAAATAATAGACGTTTTATAGACCGTGTTAGGCTTGAAAATATTATTTTCATTTTTGGCCAATACAAAAAAACGGGTAAAGTTAAAGGACTCATCTTCAAAGTTTTTGTGAACGATTTTAAGCCCATAAATATTGGCAGCTAATTCGCTGGCAATGGCTGCAGAGTTTTCAGGCTGTTGTTCGCTAAGGTATTTAGCAGCTCCCGCAGTATCTTGTGATGATTGTTGTTCAAGCCCCAATTTTTTACAGTTTTCCACGCATTGGGAAAGGGCCTGGGGATGGGAGTAAACTTTTTCTAAGTCTTGTTCAGTTTGATTGGGTAAGGCAAGTAAGCAATGGTTTACCTTGAGAATAATTTCTTGCTCAATGCGGAGG
>CAXBFV010000321.1:0-1867 GCA_963974985.1 uncultured Gammaproteobacteria bacterium
TGTTTTACATGAAGTGGCACACGGCTATGTTGCCAAGCTTCGCGGAGACCATACGGCAGCATTATTAGGGAGATTATCTCTTAACCCTATAAAACATATTGACCCTATTGGTACCATTCTTGTGCCTACCGTTTTATTTTTTATGGGTGGCTTTTTATTTGGTTGGGCAAAACCTGTGCCCATTGACTGGCGCAACCTCAAAGATCCTAAAAAGGATATGGCTTGGGTTGCACTTGCGGGCCCTGCCGCTAATTTATTAATGGCTATCTTTTGGGGCATCATCGCAAAAATATCGCTTGAGTCCTATGCTGCTTTCCCGCGCCCTGCTGAAATCTTTTATATCATGGGCTATGCCGGCGTCATGGTCAATATTCTACTCATGGTCCTAAACCTCATTCCCATCCCACCTTTAGATGGCAGTCGCGTGGTCACAAGTTTCTTACCTCGAGATTTGGCCATTAAATATAACCGTCTCGAACGCTGGGGAATTTTTATTTTATTAGGGCTAATGATCTTACCTTTTAATGGCACTTCATTGCTATTTACTATTATGACCCCTTTTATCACCTTCTTTACGCATATGATTGGTGGTACGTTAAATATCCCGATGATGTAAATTTATGCCACTCCTGCAATAACAGGAGTCCAGTCCTTACAGAAAATTTCTAAGGAAAAGTCTCATGAACATCCAACTTGATACCCCATCCAGCCAACAATATTTTAGACATTATGAACCTGGATTAATCAGCACCAATCACGGTAAACATCAAACGAGCATCATCGTGGCACCTGATCGCATTATTACACCAAACTGGGCGCCCCAATCATTTCAAGAACTCACCATAGAGTCTTTTGATGAAATTTTAGAGCTAGATATTGAAGTAGTGCTTTTTGGGACTGGCGAAAAGCAACACATCCCCAATAATAAAATATTTAAAGCCTTTTTTCAAAAAGGCAAAAGCTTAGATTTTATGAGTAGTCACGCCGCCTGCAGAACCTTTAATATCCTTGCTGATGAGGGACGTGCGGTGGTCTCAGCTATTCTTGTAAAATAAAGTACGTCACAAAACCAATAGCACAACACTCGCCACGATCAGGCCCATCCCTAATAGCTCTTTAAATGAAAATATTTCTTTAAAAAAATGGTATGAAACAACCAAAGAAAAAACTTATAAAACTTCTTTTTTCTCATAGCGCCTAATAAAACTGAAGCCATGTTTGTAACCCCTAGCGCTATTCCAGAAACCTCTCTTCTCACGAGGGTTGCTGCTCTCGCATAAGAAGGGATAATTCCACTATTAAAAATACCATATATGAAATACATAAACATTAAAGTAAATATAGAAAGACCAGGACAGTAAATAATTAACGCTGATAGGAGTAAACACATAAAGGCTGAAACTCTCATTAAAGGAACGTTTCCAAAGCGACTAGACAAAGCCCCCATGATTGGGCAGCCAACAACCAAACCTATAAATATCAGACCCACCAAAAATGCAGAGTCTGTCGCATCAAAACCACGAAGTGCGCTAGTGAAGCTAACCCCCCAGCTCTCAGCCAACACAGTTGTTGGCCCATACAGAAACCCAATAAATAAACAATTAACCCAAAGCTGTTTACTTCTAGAAACTTCTTTTATCCCACTCCAAATTTTTAAATCTCCCGAAATAATTGCCTTTTTGTTTTTAGGCGTATTTTTAACAACAATTGCCATAGCTACCGCCAAAGCAATAAATAATCCAGCAAAAGATAACATAGCAAAATTAACACCAACATGATGAACATAAATACTTAGTGGCGCACTGCCAAAAGCTGCACCCAGCATCCCTGAAGCCTGTGTTAAACCAACTAGTAATGCAAAATATTT
>CAXBFV010000322.1:0-1797 GCA_963974985.1 uncultured Gammaproteobacteria bacterium
AAAAAACTGACCTTAACGGATCATCATGCCAATCTCTCTTTATGCGTGGACTTTAATTCATTAGATATCCAAAGCCGCATCAACCCTAATACGGCAAAGCCTGCATTAATCAAAGCCATCGAGGGTAAGCAAAAAGAAAAGCTTTCTATTATTGATGCCACTGCAGGCTTGGGAACTGATAGCTTTTGTATGGCTGCAAGAGGTCACCGAATATTCGCGATTGAGCAATCCCCTATTGTGTATCTACTTTTAACTGATGGTTTGAAGCGCGCCCAGGAAGATTTAAACCTCTCTCAAATTTCAAAAAATATTACACTTTATTTTGGAGAAGCTTCAAAAGTAATTCCCACCCTTTCTCCGCCTGATATTATTTATGTAGACCCCATGTTCCCAGAAAAACAAAAATCCGCCAAAGTTAAGAAAAATATGCAGTTACTCCAAACCATCTTAGGCCACAGTGATCTAAACTCGGAACTTTTCAAAATTGCCCGCCAAACCGCCACTCAAAAAGTAATTGTCAAGCGTCCCAAACAAAGTGACTTTTTAGATAACCAAAAACCAAGCTCTCAAATTGTGGGTAAGACTAATCGGTTTGATATTTACGTTTGTAAACGTACCTGAAATTAGAAACAAAGCCTGACAAAATGAGACACTTAAAATCTAGAACTGTTAAACCAAATATAGTACAGTGTGCCATCTTATAAACTTCAATTTTTATATCCCATGAAAAAAGCTATTTTTTATTCCAGTCTAGGTGGCATCTTAGAGTTTTATGACTTCATAATTTTTGCTATTTTTGCCAAAGCAATCAGTATTACCTTTTTCCCAAAAGAAGATGCTATTGCCGCCATCCTGATGACCTTTACTATTTTTGCCATGGGTTATCTAATTCGACCAATTGGCGGCATTATATTTGGACATTTTGGTGATAAATACGGCCGCAAGAAAGTGTTTACTTATTCGATTATCATTATGGCCGTTAGCACCTTTTTAATCGCCTTCGTACCTTCCTACGCCGCCATTGGTATTGCAGCACCCATTATTCTTACCTTGCTTCGCCTGCTGCAAGGCGCGTCGATTGGTGGAGAGATCCCAGGAGCCATTACCTTTATTTCAGAAACCGCTCCTAAAAACCGTACTTTTGCCTGCTCAATGGTCGTATTTGGCTTAGTAATGGGCATTATCTTAGGCCAACTACTCAGTGTGGGGTTACATAAAATCATGTCGCCTGAAGATGTTTTACATTACGGGTGGCGTGCAGCTTTTGTGATTGGCGGTCTTTTTGGTCTTTGGGCTTTTTATCTCCGACGCAAGCTTGTTGAAACAGCACTTTTTAAAGAAATGTCACAAAAAAATGTTAAAGTTCCTTTCCTAGAGGTACTTAAAAACCATCCTCGTGCGGTTTTAAGTGGCTGGGGACTAATGGGACTTGTTGCTGGCGGCATTATGGTATTCTTCTTAATCATGCCAACTTATTCAAAACTTATTCATCTTCCTCAAACAAGTGTCTTTCTCATCAATACGCTCATTCTCTTTATTGTCATGCTAACTAATATAGTTTTTGGCTATCTTGCTGATAAATTTAACAAGCGCCTAATGCTTACCATCTCAACACTTATTGCATTTATATTTAGCTATAGCATTTTCCACTACCTTGGCAATGGGCATTTATCACTTATACTTTACACCCTCTTTTGTATTGCGACCTTTGGGGTGTTTGCCTCAACCGTTCCCTCAATACTGGCTGAAAGTTTTCCAATCGAGATCCGTTATTCTGGCGTGGGGTTTGTTTATAAC
>CAXBFV010000323.1:0-1792 GCA_963974985.1 uncultured Gammaproteobacteria bacterium
GGATGTATGATTTATTAAAAGACATTGATGTTTCATTAGCGGTATCCCTGCATGCAGGGAATGATGCGTTGAGAAATGAATTAGTGCCCATTAATAAGAAATATAATTTAGATGAATTATTGGAAGCCTGTAAAGTTTATGCAGAGAAAGGTCCTCATAAGTCTTTAACCTTTGAATATACCATGATGGAAGGAATTAATGACTCTGTCGAGCAAGCTGAAGAGCTTGTTAGAGTATTGAAAGAAAAAGAAGTGCCCTGCAAGATAAATTTAATTCCATTTAACCCTTATCCTGGAAGTGGTTATACGCGTTCTAGCAATAATAGAATTCATAAGTTTAAGAATTATTTGATGGAACAGGATTATGTAGCTACCATTAGAAAAACACGTGGTGATGATATTGATGCTGCCTGTGGTCAACTTGTTGGTTCTGTAAAAGATAAAACACGCAGGAATGAAAGATATCGCAAAACTCTTGAGAAGGAAGGAAATGAAGCTTAAATTAATAGGGCTTATTTTTATATCGTTATGGTTGTCAGCCTGTGCAACTAAAGAAACAGGCAAACCCAGTTTATCAGATCAAATTCAGCAAATAGAAGCTCAACAGGCAATGAAGCCAGATTTTGAAATGGCGGCGAAGATTAATGCGCAGCTTGGCATTGATTATCTTAATAAAAATCTTTTAGATTTAGCAAAACAGAAAATTGTCAAGGCGCAAGGTCAAGATGACTCTCTGGCAGTGGTGCATTATGCCATGGGGCTTTATTATTCGCGTGTTGGAAATAAAGAGCGCGCTGAAGATGCTTTTGAAAAAGCTTTAGATATTGAGCCAGAAAATTACCAGGCCTTGAGTTATTATGGTCAGTTTTTATGCCAGCAGGAGGATTTTAAAGAGGCAGAATCATACTTTGATGAATCCTTGTCACTGCAAAGTAATAATCGTATGGGCGCCACTTATGAACTTTACGGGGTATGTGTATTGAAATATATGCGAGACCCTAAAAGAGCGACGATTTTATTCCATAAGGCTTTGTTGCAAAACCCTAAATTGACATTGAGTTATTATTTGTTGGCAGAGACTTATGCGGATGCTGGGGAGTTTCATAAAGCGGATGAGGCATTGAATCTTTATTTGAAATATATTGCCCCAAGCAAGGCTTCTTTGGAGCTTGAATTGAAAATTGCAAAAGGCTTGATTGAGCCAAATCGTGTGGCAACGATTCAATTGATTTTGAATTCTAAGTATTAATCCTCACTCGTTTTACCTATCTTTGTGCGAGAGCGTGCATGTCTTGAATTAGTTGATAAAATTAAGATATGTTTAAATATGCGTTTAGATTATGCTGCTTTCATTAAATAAAGATTGTTTTCGTAAAGGTAGGCGTTTGTGTGTCTATCGAAATAATTTTATTAAAGGTCGAAAAACTTTATTTTTTATTCATGATTTAGGTCAATGTGCCGCGACATGGCAGTCTACATGGCGCCATTTAAGTGATCGATATAATGTCATTGCCTATGATATGATCGGGCATGGCATGAGTGATGCGCCGGCATCTTATCGTAGTTATTCTATTTCTGAACAGATTTTTGATGCACAAGCAGTTTTCGAACGTTATAAAACAAAAAATATGGTGTTGCTTGGGCATGGCTATGGCGCGATTATTGGACTCTTGCTTGCAAAAATCTATACAAAAGAAGTATGTAAGGTGGTGTTTGTAACGCCGGATAAATATGAGGGTAAGCCCTTAAAATTAAAATATAGTCTTCCTGTGTGGGGGCTTAGATTACTTTTT
>CAXBFV010000324.1:0-1779 GCA_963974985.1 uncultured Gammaproteobacteria bacterium
AATGCCGTCTACTTTTGCATTAAGTGCCACAGTTAATGTTTTAGCAGCCCCTAAGGTGTAATCCATTTTGGGTGCCGTAAAAGTGATATCATGTTGGTTAAGTTCTTTATTAATGACACCACTTTGAGCAATATATTGACTTTCTGATTCATTATTAAAGATTACAAGTGGGGTCTTATCATGCAGTGTAGTGTTGTACTTTTTCAGTGAGAGATTTGTAATGGTGCCGTTAATCGGGCTGATTTTTAGATCAAATACATCAGTTTTAACTGCAATCTCTTTAACCGAAGCTTTTGAAGCAAGAGCTGTAAGATGTTTTTGTACAGGGTTAGAAGTCAGTGTAGGGGTTTGTGTACCAACCTGGATATTAGGGACTGAGGAAGATTTTGAAGTCTTAGCAACTTCTGAAGAAGTTTGAGCCGCAGGTGTGCTTTTTTGAGGCGGGTTAAACATAGCGTTCCATTTCCCGTATATCATCATAAAGACAAATGCGAGGGCAACAAGTAAGACTATTCTAATCTGGTTTGTTTTCATTTTTGCGTGGAACCTTTTTTATGTTTAGAAGGGACGGGATCATAACCGCCTTCATGATAGGGGTGACATTTTATCAGACGTTTTATCATAAGCCAAAGGCCAACAACCACTCCACGCTGTTTTATTGCTTCAATAGCATATTGTGAGCAGGTAGGATAAAAACGACAACGAGGTCCTATTAAGGGACTGATGGTATATTGATAAATTTTAAGGATGAAGACTAAGAGACTGATAGTTGCTTTTCGAAAGACTTGGTAAAGGTATTTAAAGAATGCCATAAGTCTTCCTTAAGTGCTTTATTTGCATGAGAGGTTGCAAGCACTACGACCGTAAAACCTTGTAATAGATCTTTGGTTTCTTTTTGGCGATAGAAATCTCTAAGAAGACGCTTACATACGTTTCTTTGTGTAGCGTGGCGTACTTTTTTCTTTGCAACAATAATGCCAATACCCGTTTTATTTTCAGGTTTGGCAATAAGGAAGGTGAAATGCTGAGTATAAACCCGATGCTTTACATTTTTAAACGTAAATTCAAATAAAGGGCTACTGAGTTTTAATTCTTTTGGTAAAGAATTAAACAGCAAGCTTAGCGCGGCCTTTAGCTCTTCTACGGTTTATGATTTTTTGGCCACTTTTAGTTGCCATTCTTGCTCTAAAACCATGAGTTCTTTGTCTTTTAATATTACTTGGTTGAAATGTTCTTTTCATTTTTCTTTGTCCTTTTAAGTGTACTAAAATAGAAAACCTGACCGGCCTTCTTATAAAAATAGTCGGGCGATTCTATGTGATATCTACTTTTGAGTCAATATTAAGAAGGTGATTTTTAACGTTATCGGTGGCTTTGGCTAAAAAGTTGTTAATCACTCTGCCATACTGGGGAAGTGATTATTCTTTTATAGCTTTTATAAAACATGCTTGAAAATAAACTACGGCCCAAATTTCAAACTATATTTGTGGCGCCTGTGGCCAAAAAGCTCAGTCATTATTTTACGCCGAATCAGGTTTCTATTTTTGCCTTGGGGTGTGGATTATTTTCAGCGCTATTTTTAGTATTTGATTGGGTGTTAGCCTCGATTATATTATTACTGCTTTCTGGATATTTTGACGTGGTAGATGGTTCAATTGCCAGAATAAAAAATGAGTCTTCTGCTTTTGGGACAATGTTGGATATTTTATCTGACCGTATGGTAGAAGCAGCTATCGTGATTGCATTAGTTTTACGGCAGCCTGAATTATCAATTGTAGG
>CAXBFV010000325.1:0-1777 GCA_963974985.1 uncultured Gammaproteobacteria bacterium
TGCTTGGTCTTGATCACTATTTTGACCTTTTGTCTGATAGCCACCAAAAATCCACTGATCATTACGGGCTTGATAAAGGTTTTTAGACAAGGCCTTTTGAGCGAAGTCTTCCCAACCCTTATAAGTAAAAACATAGGGAATATAGTGTGGATTTAAAAATACACTACTCGCATTTTTGCCCCCTAAAAGTACTTGTCGATTAGGGTATGTTTTTTGTGCTTGTAGCTTAAATTGGTTATACGCACGATAAATGTAAGCGTCACCCCCCAATGCAGTTTTAGCCTCAACCATTAATACTTGATTTACGGCAGAAGGTATTAACGTTAGTTTTAATAAATTATGCAAATGTAATATGTAGTCTTTTTCAATCTCAGGTTTCCCAACATAAAGTGTTGACCAATAATCACGCATCTGATCAGCAACTTCTTTCTTATCTAAATGATTTAGCTTATGAAACATCATATAAACACTTACCCAATCATAAAGCTCAGACTTTTTAACAAAAGCTTGTTGGGCTGTAAAAGATTGATTTTTAAGCACTTTCAAAAGACTTTGAATTTTAAATGCTGCCTGACTTACAACATAAGGTTGAAATGATTGCTGTAATTCTTGATGATAAACTTCATTTACTTTCTGATTAGTTTCATTGGGGAAAGGAAAACCTAAGTGTAACCACCAATGATTATAATCACGTGCTTTTAATGTTGCTAATTGCTCAATCCCGTTCAGCTTCTCTAAGTACTGAACCTCTCCTGCGCTTACATCCTGATAATGCTGTTGCAACTGCAGCATCTGATGATTTGCATCATTGACATAATTTGAGCCTGAGCTAAAGCCTGTTATCCAGGCAGTAACAAATAAAAGAATGGCAATCGAACTTCCAACAATAATTTTTTGCTTATAATTATGTAAAAGAGATTTAAACTTATCTCTGACACTCCATAAGTCTTGCTCTTTATAAAGCACTTCTCTAAAAATATCACGACAGTAATACTCTTTGGTTTTGGTACTATCGAAACCATGTACAATTTCGTGTACGGCCGTTAAATAAAACCCTCGAAGCTGAAGTTTATTAACATGCCCCGCTGTTGAAAAAGCATCACTTACCACTTCTGATAACTTTTCCTTCATGTAATAAAAGAAACGCGGAAAATAAAAAGCCTTCTTGTTTTTTTCTATATTACTTCCTTTTTTCAAAGCATCATAAACTTGAGATTGAATACGCTCTAATAACTTCTCAAACTCTTCTTCAAATAACTCCGTAAGATTCGCATAATCAATAGGCAATGCCAAAGGAAAAGTGCTTCCCCATACCTGATGAAGTTCTTGGCGAGAATAGCGCTGATAAAACTCCAAAAATCCTGGCATTTTATCCATATGAGTAACAAATAAATAAACGGGTACATTTTTAATACCCGCATCTTCAATACCTTTTAGGCAATTTTTAATTCGGCTGATTTCCCGTTCTGCTTCTTTCGTAGAGCCATTTAGAAGCATCTCGGCACTGAGCGTTATAATAATGCCATTCAAAGGACGAAGCGGCCTTACTTTTGCCAAAAAACGCACAAAGCTAACCCAAACTCCATTGTCTGCTTTAACCTCTTGAAAAGCTAATTTTGCATTTGCGTCTAAAAAGACCGCTTGTTCAGAAACATACCAATCAAACCCTAATCCTTTATTACTGGTAACCGGAGCAACTTCCTTATACAAAAAGTCATCTCCATTGTGCTGAACCAAAGAACTTCGGCCACTCTTCTCACTGCCAACCACTAAATAC
>CAXBFV010000326.1:0-1769 GCA_963974985.1 uncultured Gammaproteobacteria bacterium
CAAGCTCAGGGTGGCAAACTTTTATCAGGCGGCAAACAGTTAAATGTTCCGGGTTTCTTTGTAGAACCTGCGATTATTGAAGCAAAGCCAGGTATGGGAATTGTAAGAGAAGAAAACTTCTGCCCAATTTTATATATCATGCCTTTTGATACCATTGAAGATGCCATTGCCATGAATAATAGCGTGGACTATGGTCTTTCTAGCTCTATCTTTACAAGTGGTAGTGATTGTGGAATTGCTAACGTTAATATTGGCACCTCAGGTGCTGAGATTGGCGGTGCATTTGGTGGTGAAAAACACACAGGTGGTGGACGTGAAGCTGGTTCTGATGCATGGAAGGCTTATATGCGTCGCCAAACTAACACCATCAACTATGGTGATGAATTACCATTAGCACAAGGTATTGTCTTTAATTTAGAAGATTGATACCTTGCTCAAAAACACTAATTTTTACAAGTACCACTTTAACCGCAGATACACACTCCTTATAAGCTATTGATGCCTGTTTAGCAGATAAATCACAAACAGTAACACCAAAATTTAATAAGGCTTTTTGCTCAAACCATTTTTTACTTCCCTGCATTAATAATGCGGGAATATCATTTTTAATGTACGCTGTTGTGCAGACAATGTCATATGCCGGCGCCAATTTAATATCCTTAAAATCTGAATATAGAACCCCAAAATTTTTCAAATGCGCGTCACCATTTTTTACTAGATTATTAATGACCAATATCTTGAAAAAATTCAGCAAGGCAGAGTGTTTATGCTTCATTGAAACAAAAGTTTTTATTGTTGTGGCAACTTTTTCATAGGTACTTTCATATTTATCATCGCAACTTTTTCCTTGCAGTACACACATATCTTCAAACCCCAGGTATTTTTTATCCTCAGTGACATCAAAGCGCTTCATGATAAAGAGCTTATCATCATCAGATAAATAAAATTCAGGAACCGGGACACCTGCGCATTTTGTAATTAACATACAATAATATTCGTTTAATGCTAACTGTGGGTAATCCTCCCCCCAAGACTTTACGATATAATCTGTTAGACTTAATGTTACTTTATCCAAGACCCTTGCCAATACTTTTGGCTGTACACCACTCAGCCCTGAAGATAGCGCAAACCTTGCAACTAGGTCGCTAAAAAGCAATTCATCACTAGGAGACAACAGGTCTTGCAATAAAATATGCTCATCAACCTCTTTAGGTTTGGAGGCCACCATTTTATTTAAAGCATCGTAACCTATTCTTCCTTTTATATTGGGCGCCATAAGCTCTAACAAACCAAAATCATCTAATTTTTTTAATTTTGAAAAGTGCTTTTTAATGACTGAAAGCAAGTAACCTTCTGGCAAATGCATTTCAAAAATAGGATGCAAACTTATTTCATTAACATAACTTCTTGTACGAATAGGCATTGTTAATGAAATTTGATGATGAGTCTCATCTTTCAAACACCCTTCCACACACTCCTTGTCATAACTAAACACATAATCACTATTTTCTAAAACCAAACTCCCAGCAACTACTTCATTTACTTTTACACGAATACTATTAATCATTTTTTAACTCCTCAAAAACAGGCCACTGTGACTTTTCTTTAATCCACAATTCACACCCCAAATAATCGAGCATTATTATTATTTTTTTAATCCCTATATCATGCATGCTTCCATTCTCAAAAGCGCTTATCGTCGCACGGGAAATGCCGATGTCCCGTGCCATCACACCTTGAGATATCTTACGTTCTTTTCTTAATTTTTT
>CAXBFV010000327.1:0-1767 GCA_963974985.1 uncultured Gammaproteobacteria bacterium
ATGTTTTTGTAGAGGGCGACGCAGTTGATACTAAAAGCGCTATACATCCTTTTACGCACTCGATCCCTGGTCTGCCAGGAGTTGTGACCGGCACCACGCATATGCAGGCGAAGGCAGTTCTAAATTCAAGCGATATCTTTTCAATTAACAATCAAGCGGTTAGTCATAGTGGCACTAAGAAACTGCAAAATTTAGGGAATTGTCCGATCTCACCCATGTCTAGCCCAAGTAGCCATCAAGTGTACTTTTATTTGGCACAATAATTCGTCACAACCTTAGATTATATTCATTTAGTAGGAAGTAAGCATGTCTGTATTGGTAGATTTAAAACTTTTAGTTAAGCAGTTAAATACAACGCTCACCATGGCATTAGAAAGTGCTGTGGGTTTGTGTATGTCAAAAACACATTATGAAATCAGTACAGAGCACTTGCTTTTGAAACTGCTGGATAATGAGCAAAATGATGTGATGCAAATCTTAAATCATTATGACGTGGATGTGGCGATGACTAGAAAACATCTCACGGAATGTTTGTTAAGTTTTGATGAAGGCAATACCACAAAGCCGACATTTTCACCTTTATTTTTGGAAATCATCCAGGATGCTTGGACCATTGGATCTCTTCATTTTGGCGCCAAAGAAATTCGTTCAGGCTTTTTATTGATTGCCATTTTAAGCAAACGTTCTTTGTTGTCGCAATTAGGGTTAGATCAATCTTTTAAACTCATTTCAAAATCACACCTTTTATCAGAATTTAATACCTTTGTTTTGGGTAGTGATGAAGAAACGATTCTGACTGGTGAAGGGGCCGGAAATTATCAGACAAGTACCTCACATGAAGATTCTGCAATTGCAAAGTTTTGTGAAGACCTGACGCAAAAAGCCAGAGATGAGAAGATTGATCCTGTATTTGGGCGAGAGGCTGAGTTAGACCAAATGCTGGATATCTTTTGCCGCCGTAGAAAAAATAATCCTATTTTGGTGGGTGATCCAGGTGTCGGGAAAACGGCTATTGTGGAAGGGTTGGCCTTACGTATTGCGGAAGGCGATGTGCCTGAAATTTTACAAAATACCAGAATATTATCCCTTGATATGACCTTGCTTGAAGCAGGGGCAAGCATTAAAGGTGAGTTTGAAAAACGACTGACAGGCGTGATTGATGAAGTGAAAGCTTCTGAAACACCGATTATTTTGTTTATTGATGAGGCACATAGATTGATTGGTGCAGGTGGTCAGGCAGGCAATGATGCCGCGAATATTTTGAAACCGGCACTTTCAAGAGGTGAGCTTAGAACTGTTGCCGCAACCACATGGAAAGAGTATAAGCAATATTTTGAAAAGGATCCCGCGCTCACAAGACGCTTTCAGTTAGTGAAGTTAGATGCGCCGAGTGATGATATGACAGTGACAATTTTGCGTGGATTAAAAGATCGTTATATTCAATCCCATGGTGTAGTGATTCGTGATGATGCGATTCAAGCGGCGGTTAAGCTTTCGTCACGTTATATCACAGGCAAAAATCAACCCGACAAGGCCATTGATTTAATCGATACTTGTGCTGCACGCGTAAAGGTGAGTTTAAGTTCAACGCCCAGTGCGATGAAACATTTAGAAAAAGAGATTGCAGCTTTTGAGCGTGAAGTTTTAGCGCTAGACCAAGATCAGGCGAGAGGCGTATCCATAGACCAAGAGCGCTATCTTGAAGTTGCGACCTTGATTGAATTGCAGCAAGAAAAATTAATTTGTTTATCTCACCAATGGGAAAAA
>CAXBFV010000328.1:0-1767 GCA_963974985.1 uncultured Gammaproteobacteria bacterium
TATTAATCAAGCACTACTCAGGCAGTCTACAAGTCAAAGTCTGTAGTAGTAGTGGCATTATCTAAATGGTTTTTCATGGCAATTCGTGCTCTTTCAGGGTTTCTTTGAGCTATCGCTGAAACTATTCTTTTGTGTTCATCGATACACAGACCCTGCTTCACAATTTCTTCTTGAATACAGTTAGTGAAAATAGACTCTTCACGTAATTTCCATAGCCATTTTATAGACTCTTTTATGGCCTCGTTTTCACTGGCTTCAGCTATGGCTAAATGTAATTTACAGTCCGCTTTTTCAAATGCTTCTGGCGTAATATCGTGCACTTCCATTTCTTTGATAATATCTTTGAGCTGTTGAATTTGTTTGTCAGATATTCTCGAAGCAGCTAAAGCACAAACTTCTGGCTCAAGGATATAGCGCATTTCTAATATTTCAGCTAATCCAACACTATTTGCGATAAGTCCGTTTGAATCATCTTGTTTTTTATCCGTAACATAAATGCCTGAGCCGGTACGTATTTCAACCAAGCCAGATAACTCAAGTGCAATCATAGCTTCACGTATTGTCGGGCGGCTAACGCCTAACTTTTCTGCCAGGGCTCTTTCCGCTGGAAAACTATCGCCCACTTTAAAATAACCATTATCAATTAACGTGCGTAACTGCTCAGCAACTTTAATGTATAACCGATCTGTTTTTATGGGTTCAAACTGCATTATCGCACTCACCAAAGCCCCTTAATTTGATTATGATTCTGAATACTATTTTTCAAAATGTTTGGCTGCATTTATCGTAGCATTATCAATATGGTTTTTCATCGCTAAAAGTGCCCTCTCAGGGTTTCTCTGGCCTAAAGCTCTGGCTATTTTTTTATGATCTTCAATAGATGGATGCACGCCTTCTTTCCTTATAACTTTCAAAAAAGAGTCGCTTAATACGGATTTATTTCTTAATTCCCACAACCACTTAACGGACAGATACATCGCACTATTTTGACAAGCTTCAGCAATCAGCATATGAAATTCACCATCCGCTTTTTCAGACGGATTAGGTTGTTTTTCTTCTTCTTCCATATCTTTAATTATAAGATTTAAGCGTTCAATTTGTTCATCTGTGATCCTCACCGCCGCTAACGCACATACTTCAGGCTCAAGAATATAGCGCATTTCTAATATTTCAAACGGACCAATGCCTTTGTCTGTGATTTCAAGCGCGGTCACACTTTTTTTATCTGAGACGTAGATACCAGAACCAGTGCGTATTTCGATAATGCCTGAGATTTCAAGGGCAATCATAGCTTCACGTATTGTGGGTCGGCTAACACCCAACTTTTCTGCTAATGCTCGTTCAGCCGGAAATCGATCCCCAGGCTGATATACACCATTTTTAATTAAACCTCGTAATTGTTCGGCAATTTTTATATAAAGCCTATCAGTAGTAATGACTTGAAATTGGTCCAGCCCCTTCATCTTAGTTTTCTCCTACTCTAAATGACATAAATAAACTGTTGTTTATGTCATTGCATATTACAATACTTCCAGTAAAAACACCTTACCAGTTTACCAACAATGCAAGCCTCTTAACTTTACCAGTATTCTCAAGCATGAAAGACCTTTACAGCTTTAAATCTAACATTTTATTTTTATGATGATGTTTAGTATTAGGCGATGTAATTCATCAATTCTGGCATAGCATTATTTTTAAAGGAAAATTTGTCTTTAAATCTATCCTACTCTTGTTCGCGGTATTGCTTGTACATTACCCAATTTCTGC
>CAXBFV010000329.1:0-1754 GCA_963974985.1 uncultured Gammaproteobacteria bacterium
AGCCAAAGGCTGAAGTCCTTCTATGGCTTGAATGCCAAACTTAAGCAGAGGCATCGGCAATCTTTTTCTTAGAGTGACTCTCATAAACCTTAATTAAAAATAAAGCCAAAGAACAGCAGCCTGATAGAAACATAACTAAAACATAAGAATATGGAGGTAAATTTTGATGAAATGTTTGGATTAATTTTTGAGTAAAACCTATAGGCTCTAAAAATGTGTTAAAAGCTGTATACCATGATGAAAAACAATAAATAGCTACGAATAATGCAGAAAACTTATATTGCTTTATAACTACAAAAATCCCCATAAGATACAGAAAAAGAATAAAAGCACCTTGCATCAACATTTTAAATTTATTGGGCATTAAAAAACTATTTAAGTGATAGTATTCATTACTCATGTGAATTTCATTCCACATAGCTAATAAAACACAAACAGAGAAAACAGTAATTAAAAACAATTTAAAATATTTCATTAAATCACTCCATGTTCAGGTAAAAACTCAGCGATATAAACCCCATCTTCTGCCAAAGGTTGAAGTCCTTCAATGGCTTGAATGCCAAATTCTTTAGCACCTTCAAATCCTCCTTGAATAAATTCAAGCGTCCCTTCTCCGGAAGACTTTAATGCTTTCAAAGCATACTCTCCAACTTGCTCAGTAGTTTCTGATAGCCCGCCACCATTCTTATCACTATCACCTGTGATCAAAACGGTCAAATTTAAAGAAATCAATCCTTGTATATGCATTTTGTTTACATCAGCGTCTATTTTATTATTGGCAGATCCTTTATATAAGGCGCCTCCATTTGGCGCCCGGCCTCCAGACATTATTAAATTTGAATTGCCAAAATCAGCATTAATTCCGACCATTAAACTATGTGCTTTCTGATCGGTAATATCCAAATCAACCTTAGCAAATACATGATCAACACTTGCCTTCAAATGTACCTTAATAGAATCCTTATTTTGCTCAATCGCACTTTGATTTATTTTTTGGCTTGTATCCACAGCATAAACATTACCTGTAATTCCCATACTAATCTGCATCTGCTGATTTGATTTTGAAACACCTTCATATGTATATTCAAAGCCTTTGATATTTAATTGCCCCGCGGCAAAACCACCTTCAACTGAAAGCTGATTCACAATATCCTCTGCCGTCACAAAGTGCATTACAATATTTTTGTTTTTATGCTACACAGCTGCGTGTCTAATAAACTTTTGGGTCTCTTTCGGAAGAGATTCTTTCTCTGAGGTTACATCTTCAGGTTGACTATATAATGGAAGACCCGAAGTCTCCCATATTTTTTGAATACTTTCTTTAACCGACATTTTGCCATATCCATTCGCTGGCTGATAATTTTCCAGCATTACTACATAGGCTTTCTGACTTGGCAACCAACTAAAGAGCTGAACAGCAGCCTGACTAATGTCCTCTGACGTCTTACTGTCTTCACCTGTTGACGCACCTTCAACTTGCAGGTGATTTAAGGCATATACTAGCTTAGCAATCACTGCAGGTGGTAAAACAGAAACCAAAGGATGCAAACCATCTTTCGGCAAAGCTAAAATACCATTGGCTAATTGCTCGATAATGTCCGCACTCTTATTCTGCGCTAATTGAGCAACCGTTAAGTTTAACCCCGATGTTTTTAATACCAACTCAACATAATGATCTTCTAACTTCTCCGCATCATCTTTCGAAATAATCGTCGTTGGAAATTCATAATCACAATGCACCAATTGGTAGTACA
>CAXBFV010000330.1:0-1746 GCA_963974985.1 uncultured Gammaproteobacteria bacterium
CCCTTATGCGCGTGAAGCGGTTTCAGACATGGTTGCTAAAGGTGGTTTCCCACAACTTTGTTTAGCCCCAGTAAACTTTGACATGCTTTATCAGCAACAAAAAGAAGCTGAAACAACTGAAGAAACAACTAACTAAAATAAAGCTCCTATTATAAGGAAAATCAAAGCCCTTATTTTCTTGATGAGAATAAGGGCTTTTTTATGTCTGAAAGAAAGATATTTAAAAATGCTTGTAAACCAAAATATAAAAAGGAGTTGCCTAATTAAATATATTCTGTACCCTGATACCCAAATAAAAAAAGAAAAATAACGCAATTATATGATGAAGATTCTTCGTTTACTCGCCTCCTTCCTGATCCTATTTTCCTTATCTACTACTCTTTTTGCTGTCACTCTCAAACCAGGTGACCTGCTATTTCAAGACCTAGAATGCGGCCCTTTATGCAATGCTATTTTTAGCGTGACCCATGGTTACCAGAATACAAATGTTTCCCATGTCGGCATGGTTGTTTCTATCAAACCAAAAGTACTAGTCATTGAAGCAATCAACACAGATGTACATCTTATCCCACTTAAAAAGTTTCTGGCACGAAGTCTGGATAAAGACAAAAAACCACGCGTAATGGTGGGTCGCTTAAATAAATCTTATCAACATCTTATTCCCACAGCAATTAAAGATGCGAAAAGCTGGCTAGGCAAGCCATATAATAATGACTATACACCTAATAATCATAATAAAGAATTTTATTGTTCACAACTCATCTATGATGCCTTTGAAAAGGCCAATCAAAACAAGCCTATCTTTACTCAAGATAAAATGAACTTTCATGACTTTAAAACACATCACACCTTTCCATCCTGGAAAGCTTACTTTAAAAGCATTAAAAAAGATGTCCCTCAAGGAAAGTTGGGGACCAACCCAGGTAAAATGTCACGCTCACCTCATCTGAAAATTATTCACTTTTATGGAAAACTTCAAAAAAATACCCTGAGCCAAGCGCTACAGAAATGAAAACTAAATCCATCATCTCCTTAATCGGCGGTAGTGCTTTACAATGGTATGACTTTGCACTCTTAGGCACACTTGCACCTGTCATCGCACAGGCCTTCTTCCCTTCAACTAATGAAATTGCCTCACTCTTATATGCTTATGCAACCTTTGCGATCAGCTTTTTACTTGCTCCCCTGGGCGCGCTACTTTTTGGTCATATTGGTGACCGCCTTGGTAGAAAGAAAGTCCTCACACTCACCATCATTTTAATGACCATTCCTACCGCACTCATTGCGGTTTTACCGACCTATTATGACATTGGTATCACCGCTTCTATTTTGTTGATTATTCTACGCCTTGCTCAAGGGCTTACCGCCAGCCCTGAATTCTCAGCCGCCAGTATTTTTATGGTGGAATCCGCACCTAAAAATAAACAAGCCTTCTATGGTTCACTATCTACCCTTGGCTATTCATTGGGCATGATTCTAGGGGGTTTTGTAACGTGGCAGGTTTATGCTCACTTTACACACCTAACTTGGGCATGGCGTATCCCTTTTGCACTGAGTATCGTCGGCGGCATCATTGTTTTTATTCTTCGACTTTATTTGATAGAACCTCTCCCTACTCGAACACGTGTCAAACTGCCTATTGCCAATGCTTTTAAATATGATAAAAAAGCCTGCTTAATTGCAGCGGGTGCTGCCTGGTATCAAGGCGTTCTCGCTTACGGGATCTTTGTCTGGAGCATTACTTAT
>CAXBFV010000331.1:0-1731 GCA_963974985.1 uncultured Gammaproteobacteria bacterium
GCTATTAGACTTGTGCATGTAAAAATTCTATTCTTCATGATTCAACACTCCATTTTTTTAAAGGGCAAGCAGCTCCTTTAATTTAATGCTCAGTGCTTGTGCTGAGTCTGCTGTGTATTCAGCTGAATTGATCACTTTTTCTCGTGCAAAATGTTCCGTATAGGCAATAAAATGATCGGCAAGTTTTTCTTTGTAAAGCATATAGTCGGTGTAGCCGTCACCCACGATGATTGTAGGTGCATGCCATTGAGGTTTAAGCTCACTGGCGCCCGCTATTTTTGAAATAGCGAAGTTATTGTCTTTATTGAGAGATTTAAAACCACCATCTTGATACCAATGCACTTGTACGGCATGTACGCGTTCACGAGGAATATTTAAATACTCTGCGAAAGGTAGAATTGCTTCTTCAAAACCGCCACTTAAAACCCAGACTTCAATATTATTATCATGTAAGACTTGGATAAGCTCAGGGATGCCGCTTGAAAAGGCTTGAGGGCAGTGGTCTGTTGCAAATTTTGCTAAGTCTTTTTGCTCAGGGGTGGCGATTTTCATACGTTGTGACAATGAATCAAAAAAGCTTAAGTCCCCATTCATCCCTTTTTCTGTAATTTCAGCAATGGCTTTTGCTTTTTCAGGGGCGTCAGAAAGTTTTTCAGCCAAGATGTCGTCTAAAGATTCAAACTTAATGAGGGTGGAATCAAAGTCAAAAATAACCGTGCCGCGAGGGGGAAGCTTTATTTCCATTTCCATGCTTGTCCTTATTTCTGTTCTTTCTTTAAAAAAGCAGATAGTTCAGCCAAACCAATCCGTGCTTCATTGCCTTTTAGTTTTAGTTCAGCCTTCTCAGGTTTGCAAGCATGACCGTACATAATATGGTAGCTGCTGGTGATTTTCCCTTGGCCATTAGTGTAATTTTTTTGCCAAGTTTCTTCAAATTTCTGCCAACGACTTTTCCCCGTTAAAGTTGTACGTATTTTATTAAGCGCGAGGGGTTCATTAAATTCACGAATATCAGCAATGGCATCTTTAACCTCTGCATACTCCAGGGCAATGTGCTCGCAATCGAGCACAGGATCTTTAAATTTTGATTCCTGAAGGATTCCAGCCATGTCCTTGGTAGAAATAAAAGGGTTGTTGTGAGGTGACTGATCAATTGCATGCCAACTTTCTTGAAACTCTGGCAGGGACTCTTCAGCAAGTAATGAGAACAAGAAAAGACCATTGGGCTTTAATATTTCAAAAATACGTTCTAGTAGCTCATAAATATTATCACTGGCTTGAATGCTGAAGTTAGCAATGACCAAATCAAAATGATGGGCGGGATAAGGCAGCTTTTGATTAAAGTCAGCATGCGTAAGCTCGATGCTTTTATCAGCAAGGGTGGTCTTACCCTTTGTAATCACGTTTTTATTAAGATCAAGGCCATGGAGTTTAGCTTCTGGAAAACGTTCTCCAAGTAGTTTAAGCCCCTCACCCCCACCACAACCTAAATCCAAAATGGTCTTAGGTTGGTCATGAATAAAATCAAGTTTCTCTAAGAGGCGTTGGTTCACTTCTTGTTCAATGAAAGAAGGTTTGGAATATCGGGATAGGTTTTTTTGATAAAGTGTTTGATTAAACATTTGACATATTTTGAAAAGAAATGAGGCTTTTATTTTAACAAAAGTAAAAGGATTAGGAATAAAATAAGAGGAGTTAATTATGGCTTTAGATGATTTGAGTTCAGAAGAA
>CAXBFV010000332.1:0-1730 GCA_963974985.1 uncultured Gammaproteobacteria bacterium
TTGCCGTCTTTTCAGTTAGGAAGCATGGCATTTTTAATTTCTGTGGTGAATGGGTTTTCGGGGATTCAGTCTATTGGGTTCCATCGAAATGAATCTAAGGACCCGAGTCAGACAATTCCTACAGCTATTAAATGGAGTGTGGTGATAGTTTTAATTTTTGCTATTGTGACGACGTTAACTATTGCGATGGTGATCCCACATGAAAAATTAATTTTGATTGGTGGGATCATTCAGACCATTCATTATTTATTCGAGCTTTATGGGTTGGTTTGGTTAGAGCCTATCATTGTATGTTTGATTGTGTTGGGCGTATTGGCTGAAATTACATCTTGGGTTATTGGACCGAGTAAAGGAATTGCCGCGGCCAGTCAATCAGGCTACCTCTTTAAAAAGGGGGGTAAACTTAATAAATGCGGCGTGCCGATAAATGTGCTAATTGCCCAAGGTATCTTAAGTACTTTATTAGCCAGTGTTGTCATTTTCACACCTTCTATTTCTTTTGCATATTGGTTGTTGTCAGTGTTGACAGGGCAGTTTGCTTTATTAATGTGGGTGATGGTATTTTCAAGTGTGCTTTTTCACCTTTATACAGAATCAATTCCTGCATTTTGGTTAAAGACGGCTTCAATTGTTGGTTTGTTGGTATCTTTAAGTATTGCTATTTTTGGTTATTTTCCACCGACCTCTATGGCGAAAACTTTTGGGGATGTTATTTTGTATGAAAGTTTTCTATTTGGAGGTTTGATTTTATTTGTGATCACGCCACTGTTAGTGCATTATTTTAGGACACGTATTAGACGTCACTTATAACATGGAAAAATCACCTTTACCGGCACCCACGGACGAAGAAAAAACGCATAGTTTAAAGCTGGTTGAAAAACTACACCAAGCACTTGAAAACAATCAGGGCTCTATTCCTTTTCATGAGTATATGGAAAAGGTGCTGTATGAACCTGGTTTAGGCTATTACAGTTCTTTGAAGCATCAATTTGGCGAAGAGGGGGACTTTATTACCTCTCCTGAAATTTCACCTTTTTTTGCGCAGTGTTTTGCAAAAGCTTTCCAAGAAGTTTTTGTGCAGACAAAGTCCTATAATATTTTAGAGTTTGGTGCTGGAAGAGGTAAGTTTGCAGCAGATTGCATTGCGTATCTTTTAGCGCAAGGCACTCCGTTAGAACATTATTATATTGTTGAATTAAGTCCTTCACTGCAAGGCGAGCAGCAACGTTATTTACAAGAGCAGCTTCCTGAGTTTTTTGATCGTATTACGTGGCTGAATAAATTGCCTGAGCCTGGATTCAAAGGCGTTATTTTTGCAAATGAAGTATTGGATGCCATGCCCGTTTCTTTATTTAAAAAGGTTGATGGTGAGGTTAAAGAATTAGGTGTAAGTATCCAGGATAATCGATTTGCTTATCAAGAGTGTAAAGCATCAAGCAAATCATTAATCGAAACTGTGAAAGGTATTGAAAATGAAGTGGGTGAATTTTCAGAGGGTTATCAGTCAGAGGTGAATCTATGGATTCAGCCTTGGATTCAAAGCCTTTATGAGTTTATAGAGGCAGGGGCAGTTTTTCTATGTGATTATGGTTATAGTCGTGAAGAATATTATGGAACCTCTCGTTATCAAGGCACTTTGCAATGTTATTACAAACATCATGTGCATGGCGACCCTTTTGTCTATCCAGGGTTGCAGGATGTGACGGCACATGTTGATTTTACTGCGGTGG
>CAXBFV010000333.1:0-1728 GCA_963974985.1 uncultured Gammaproteobacteria bacterium
GGATAATAACCTGACAAGCACAATTCTGAAAATAAGATAAGATCACTGACTTTAGAATGCGCCTCAATCACGGACTTAATTTTTTGATAATTGCCTTCAAAATCACCAACCGTATAATTTAATTGTGCTAAGGTTACGTTCATAAATTATTTCTCTTCTCAGGTTATCTTTATGATTGCGCTCATTCAACGTGTGACGGATGCAAAAGTTGTTGTCGAAAATAAAGAAGTTGCCAATATTCAGCAAGGCATATTAGCACTGATTGGCATTGAAAAACATGACGATGTTCAAGCGCAAGAAAAATTGCTTAAAAAACTCTTAGCTTACCGAATTTTTGATGATGGGAAAGGACACATGAATCTAAACCTTCAACAAGTCGAAGGCGCACTCCTTCTTGTGCCTCAGTTTACGCTTGCTGCCAATACTAACTCAGGCTTAAGGCCGAGTTTTTCAGAAGCGGCACCCCCAGCGTTTGCGAGACAAGTCTTTACGAAATTTGTTAGCAAAGCACAGCAGCACTATGATAAAATCCAGTCAGGAATATTTGGCGCTGATATGAAAGTTTCCCTCACCAATGATGGGCCGGTAACTTTTTGGCTCCAGGCTTAAAGAGATACACAGTATGAAAAAGATTTTAATTATTGGCGGCCATGGTGCCATGGGAAAAATGATTGAAAAATTCTTAACGCCCACTCAGCAATGTAATATTACACTTTTTGGTGAGGACGATTGGCAGAATAATACGCACCTACTCGCCGAACAAGATCTTGTCATTATCTCCGTGCCGATTCATGCTACATTAGAGACGATTGAGCGTACGGCAAAACTCATTGCCCCCACAACTATTCTTGCAGACTTCACCAGTATTAAACAAGCCCCATTAAAAGCCATGATGTCAGTATATGCCGGCCCAGTTTTAGGACTCCATCCTATCTTTGGCCCTGCTATTAGTAATCCCACAAACCAAGTTATTGCCTGTTGTGATGGTCGTATGTCAGATCAATACCAATGGTTTTTAGATTTGCTCATCGAACTTAATTTCCATTTAGAGAAAATGACGCCTGAGCAACATGATGAGAAAATGAGTTTTGTCCAAGGTGTGGAACATTTCTCTGTATTTTGCTTGGGTCGCTTCTTAAATCAAAAAGATATTAAAATTGATCAGCTTTTAAAGCTTGCGAGTCCCGTCTATAAAATGGAACTCAATATTGTGGGCCGACTCTTTAGTCAATCACCAGAACTTTATGCCGATATTATCATGTCTGATGAAGATCGTATTGATTTAGTCGGTGAATATGTTGACCTCATTAACAAAGAGTACCAAGCCTTAAAAGATAAAAAGCGCGACGGCTTTATTGAGTCCTTCTCAGAAACTTCAAAGTGGATGGGTGACTTTGCACCCAAGGCTTATACAGAAAGCAATGCCTTTTTAACAAAGCAAAAATAAGGCAAATAATCCAACTAAGTTATTTACAAACGCTTATCTCTCGCGTAATTTCCCATGCCTATCAATTAAATAAGCTTTATAGCGCACTACGGTATATCAAATGGCTGAAGATAAGCACTTATACAAAATAATTTACTACGATACCGATAAGGTACATGAGATCTACGCCAACATTATCAATGAATCATCGATCTTTGGTTTTGTAGAAATAAGCGAAATAGTATTTGAAAGCGATTCAAAGATTATTGACCCTGCAGAAGAAAGATTAAAAGATGAATTTG
>CAXBFV010000334.1:0-1710 GCA_963974985.1 uncultured Gammaproteobacteria bacterium
CTAAAAAAGAATAATCAAAAGGACCACTCTTAAAAAATGTCATAATCTGGTCGGCATAAGCACCTGGCAAAATACGCAGATAAAATTCATAACAGTAAAATAATAAACCTGATATAAAAATCAAACCCAAAGCTATTTTAGGTTTAATGCCGTACATTTATTTTCAACACTCTAGAGATAACTTTCATTATTTATCGCTATAATTAAGATCAATATTATTTAGCTTAGCAAATTTTAAGGGCCTTTTTATATATGATCGTATTATCTGGAGATATCGGCGGCACAAACACTCGTTTACAATTAACCCAACACTGCTCCCCAAACACTTCGGCCGAAATATTATTTACTAAAAAATATAAAGGCGCTGATTATAAAAGTCTTACAGAAATTTTGACCTCTTTTGTCAAAGAATCAAATATTGATAGAGATCAAATACACTCGGCCTGTATTGCTGTTGCTGGCCCTGTCGTAAATGGTGAAGCCGAATTGACCAACCTCCCTTGGTTTGTCACTGAAGCTGAAATGAAAACGGTTCTGCAAACAAAACATGTGAGAATAATTAATGACTTTGAATCCATTGGTTACGGCATTGAAACTCTTACAGAAAAAGATTTACATACCCTTCAAAAAGGTAAATATGAAGCCAAAGCACCTGTTTCTTTTGTTGGTGCAGGCACTGGAATTGGCGTAGGCATCGCCCTCTACCATAAAGGCGACACCATTGTCTGTCCTACTGAAGGCGGGCATGTTGACTTTGCCCCTGTTGGTGATGAGCAAACAGAACTTTTACAATATTTACGCAAAAAACTTCGACGCGTTTCTGTTGAGCGCATTTGTTGTGGCACAGGCCTCATTAATATCTATAAACATATTATCAATAATCCTCATGAAATTTATGAAGAATCTCCTGAAATGCACCTTGCAATGTATAACTCAAAAGATGAAGCCGCTACCATCGCTGAATTTGCCTTCACTCATAAAGACCCTGTTGCAATAAAAGTATTTGATATTTTCATTAAAGTCTACGGCTCAACCGCCGGCAATCTTGCCCTTACTACTCTACCAAAACGCGGCATGTATATTGTGGGCGGTATTGCGCCAAAGATTTTAGATCAAATGACTGATGGTCGCTTTATGGATATGTTTTTAGACAAAGGACGCATGTCTCACATTCTTAAAGATATTCCTGTACATATTTGCTTAAATACCGATGTCGGCCTGCAAGGCGCTGCACAGCATGCACTTTCAATAGGCGCTTAATATTTTCTTGCTTTTTATTTTTTGGAGGCTTTAATCGCCTCTTTACAAATTCCTCGCAAGATATTGACTTCCACTTCTTCAAGTTGCGCACGCTGAAAAAGTCGCTTCATCCGTGACATCACTAAACCAGGCTGCTCTTTTCTTAAAAACCCAACCTCATAAAGCATCTCTTCTAAATGTTGATAAAAACCTTCATTTTGCTCGCTTGACGCCAACACCTTTTCTTTTAAAATTTCCGGCAAAGCTTTTAACTCGTTCTGACAAATACTGGCACACCTTAATTCATAGCAAAAAACTTGTACCGCTTGGGAAAGATTTAAAGAACAATATTCAGGATTTGAAGGAATATAAGCGTGATGGTGACATTTTAAAAGCTCATCATTATAAAGCCCTGTTCTTTCGCGTCCGAATAATATTGCACAATGCACATCTGAGTTTGCTTGCTGATAA
>CAXBFV010000335.1:0-1669 GCA_963974985.1 uncultured Gammaproteobacteria bacterium
TCACTTGACTTGCTCCTTTGCAAAATTATGTCGTAATCCTACTAAGCTAATCCCGCGACGATGTAACACTGTAGCTATTGATGATGCAGTACAATCAAAGTGTTTAGCTAAATCCTTCATCCTAAAACCATTCATTGTAACCAGTCGTTTTATCTCAAGCATTTGATTATCCCAATACTCTTTTTTTTCTTGAATTGCCTTATTGCTATTCGTTGATCTTCCGTCCTTTTTATCTGTCACTTTCTTGCTCCTTACTTTTATATTCTTCTTCGATACCATCAGCCAACAAGCTAATGATTTCCTGCATTCCTAAAGCTTCCATCTGCCTATCACTAATGCCAATCCAGTGGAGTTTTGGCCCTGTGCGTATTGCTTTTATTGCGCCCTTACAATACTCCAAAAGATAGGCGTGATCTCTTTTAATTAAATCCGCTGAATATTCTCTTGGAATGCCTCTTATTTCACATAATTGAATAGCTAATTCTGATACAACTTTTAGCGTTTCATTTACTTTGTTCCGCAATATTAAATAGTCGAATATAAAGACAGCGACTAACCCCATTACAGCATATGTTAATATATCCATCATTTTACTTGCTCCTTCACTCTGCTTAAAAAATCCAAGCAGGGCAGTTTTCTTCTGCCCAAATACAAGACCATTGCGCTAACAAGTCATGTAACTCAATTTGTTTTATGCTTGTTGAAACTGTTAAATAAATTTAGTCTGAGACTACTAAAGGTAGCGCGTCTAATATTTCAATGCCTATTTCTTTCATTAAGTATTCAAAATCATCAGATTTAGATTGTGAAACAAAGCAAACCACAGTGTATTTATTTTCAAAATAAACCTCACTGTCCTTAATTGTAGTAACTCGATCAATTCGCTCAAGATCAAATCCGCCAAAATTCCCACGGATCGCCCTGTTGAATATTACATATAAGCCGCTATCAGAAATAATGAACCCGTCTTTTACATACTCAGTTTTTCCAATCTTCATTTTTTCAATCTTCATTTCTTCACTCTCAATTTAATTAAGCTAATTAACTGCTCTAATGTGTAATACTTACCTTGTGATAAAAACATAATATTCCTCTAAACCTGTCAGGGTGTAATTTTAAGGTTATACCCTGCGGGTGTTGATTAAGCTTTTGTAAAAAACGCCATTCCTAAGCATGAAATTAAATTTTGATGTAAAGCTTTTTACTTTTTCGCCAGTCTCTAAATTAATATAACGAATGTTCTTTTTGCCAATTTCAACAATTTCAATATCAAAACCATGATTAACATTAGTAAGTATATCGCCTGCTTTTAAATCGTTAACTGTGTTCATAATGTTTCTCGCTTCGGTTGTTTTGCTTCAGTGGTGATATTAAATGTACTGACTTACTCTGGCATCAAGCTCAGTATTACTGCCAACTAAAGTAACTAAAGTTTGATAATCAACCCCAGCAATGCCTTCGTTATTAATTAAGCATTCGGCTATCTCATCACATGGTGCAAAAAATTTAGTGCAGTCATCTTGGTACTGCTCTGTTGTAATATTTTTCATGTTCTTGCCTGATTTGTTAATGTACCACTGAGTATACATATCTTTTATGTTTACGTGGTACGACCAGTGGCATTAATCATCAATTTATTTAAAACCCTATATCTTTGTATCTCACTTTC
>CAXBFV010000336.1:0-1613 GCA_963974985.1 uncultured Gammaproteobacteria bacterium
TGATATTACTAAGATTCCTTTAAAAGACACGCAAACTTTTGATTTATTAAAACGTGCAGAAACAACAGGTATTTTCCAATTAGAGTCGCGCGGGATGAAGGAATTGATTGCAAAACTTCAACCTGACTGCTTTGAAGAAATTATTGCTTTGGTGGCTTTATATCGTCCAGGACCTTTAGGTTCAGGTATGGTAGACGATTTTGTGAATCGAAAACATGGTCGTCAACAAGTCTCTTATCCACACCCTAAATTAGAAACCGTTTTAAAAGAAACTTATGGGACAATTCTATATCAAGAACAAGTGATGCAGATTGCTCAGATTCTTGCAGGATATTCACTGGGTGGTGCGGATATTTTACGACGTGCTATGGGGAAGAAAGATCCAGCAGAAATGGCAACGCAACGCTCTATTTTTGAAGAAGGGTGTGCGAAAAATAATATTGAAGCAACTTTAGCAACGTCTATTTTTGATTTGATGGAAGAGTTTGCTAAATATGGTTTTAACAAATCTCATTCTGCAGCCTATGCATTAATTTCATATCAAACTGCTTGGCTGAAGGCGCATTATCCAGCTGAGTTTATGGCCGCTTTACTTTCTTCAGATATGGACAAAACAGATAAAGTAGTTAATTTTGTGATGGAATGTAAGCGTATGGGCTTGAGTCTCTCTTTGCCGCACGTTAATGAAAGTCAGTATGATTTTACCGTTAATGAAAAGGGAGAAGTTATCTACGGTCTGGGTGCAATTAAAGGTGCTGGGGAAGCAGCCATGCAAATGATTGTGGATGATAGAAATAAAAATGGGAACTACCAAAATATTTTCGATTTTTGTAAACGAATAGATTTAAAGAAGTCAAATAAGAGAACATTGGAGGCGCTACTTTATGCGGGGGCTTTAGATAATCTTACTCCTCACCGAGCGCAAACTTTAGCGACACTTCCAAGTGCTGTGAAAGCCTCAGAGCAAATGGAAGTTATTGCAACCAGTGGGCAGAATGATCTGTTTGGTTTTGAGCTGGGCGCTAAAAATCAAGAAGAGGTTTCAATCAGTTTCATTGATGCTGAGCCATGGGGTTTAAAAGAAACCTTACAAAAAGAAAAAGCAGTCTTAGGGCATTGCCTGTCGGGACATATTATTGATGAAGTGAAACATTGGTTGCCGCAAATAAATGTATGTCCTTTGGCTTCAATTGAGCCATCACATCGAAAAACTGCAACACGAATGGCAGGTGTTGTGACCAGCTGGGAGCAACGGAAAACTAAGCGTGGCAGTATGATTGGTGTTCTGGGGATTGACGATGGGACAGACCAAATTGAAGTGGTTCTATTTAATGAAGTTTTAGAGGCTGTTAAAGATAATATTATTGTAGATGAGACAGTTGTGGTTGAAGGTGAAGTAAGTATTGATAGCTTCACAGAACGTTTGCGTATTACAGCTCAATCTGTCATGCCAATTGAAAAAGCATTAGATGACCTTATTAGAGGGATTAAACTAAATCTAAAATTTGATGCGATGGATCAGAAAAGTATAGGTGCTTTAGTAGCGTGCCTTAGTGGGGATGATGAAGGAGATTTGAAAGAAGTTAAAGCAGCATTTTATATTGCTTGTCAGG
>CAXBFV010000337.1:0-1602 GCA_963974985.1 uncultured Gammaproteobacteria bacterium
GGCCGGTCATGTATAATCAAAAAGTATTGGATTACTATCAGCGTTTTGAAAAGCTTGAACCCTTATGGAAAATTTCTGAAGCTGAGTTTATAGCGGTTACCGTTGGAGATCTCTCAGCGGGCGAAAGGGTAATCTTTCAAGCCAAATTGAATTCTGAGGGTTTGCCTTGTGAATCACGCTTTCAGGTATTGGGCTGTGGCTATATGATTGCTTTGGTGATTTGGTTGAATGAGAAAATATCCTTAGGGTATTTTGCAGAACTTAAAAATATCAGTATCCAGGATCTAGTATATTTATTTGAATTACCAGCAAAAAAAACACATAGTGCCGTGTGTTTGTTAGAAGTAATTCAAAAGTTATCAGCCTTATGCAAAGGTTAGTCACAGACGCCTATTTATTACATAGTCGGCCTTATAAAGAAAGTTCCGCGTTATTAACTATTTTTAGTCGTTCGAAGGGTAAGATTACGTGCATGGCAAAAGGTTTGAAAAAACCTAAAAGTCGGTTAAGTTCAGCAAGGCAATTATTTAAAGAGCTTACGGTTGAGGTGAGTGTTCCCAAAAAAGAAGAGGGGTTGCATCAATTAATTTCAGCAGAACTTTTATTGGCAGTGCCGCTTCGTCCTCGTCTTTATACTATTGAATTATCATTACATTATATGAATGAATTAATTTATATTTTACTGCCACAGTCTGCGCATGACGAGGGTATTTATGAGTTGTACCAATATATTGTAGAATACATTGATGAGGAAAATTCAGAGCACTTAATGCGAAGATTTGAAATACAGCTGTTAGAGGCTTTAGGGTATGGCGTTCAATTTGATGTAGATGACACCGGTGTTGAAATTGATGCGAATAAAAAATACTTCATTCAACCCATGATGGCGCCAAGTGTGGCACTGACAGAAAAGGGTAAATTTGTTTTAGGTGAACCGCTTCAAGTGATTGCTAAAGGTCCGGAGTCTTGGGGAGTATTGGAGTTAAAGGTTTTGAAATATATTATGCGATTAAATATTAATGCCATTTTGAATGGACGAACCTTAAATAGCCGAAAATTATTTGCGGAGTATCTTGCTTTAAATAAGGTGAAATGAAGTTGGCAGCATAGTTAGCTTTGCTTGGTGGGAATCTTTGGTGTAATGTGGCGGAGTGTATGAATAATGTAATTCATTTATAAATAAAGGAGATGTTAATGACGACTTTAATTGTAGTTTCAGTAATTGTAGTGCTATTGCTTGCTTACGTGGTGATGACTTATAACGGATTGATTGCGGAGATTGAAACGGTGGAAAATTCTGAGCGCCAAATTGACGTGCAGCTAGATCGACGTCATAAGGTTTTTGAATCTTTAATCAATGTTGTTAAAAAGTATATGGATTATGAAAAGACAACGTTAAAAGATGTCACTGCACTTAGATCACAAGCTCAAGATGCTAAAAAATCGGGTGATTCTGGGGCGAGAATGGAAGCTGAAAATGCCATTTCTGGAATTGCTAAGGGTATTAGTGTTCAATTTGAGAATTACCCAGACTTGAAGGCAAACCAAAATGTGATGCAGCTACAAGAAGAAATCACCTCAACAGAGAATAAATTAGCTTTT
>CAXBFV010000338.1:0-1568 GCA_963974985.1 uncultured Gammaproteobacteria bacterium
GGTGGGGTTAAGAATGAAAAAAATAGGAAATATATTGGTTGTAGTGGGATTGGCATTGCTTTTGTCTTCCTGTGCTTCTGTTCGAGATCAAGATGGGCAGCTAGACATGAAGGTGGCACAAGCTGCAGAGCGGAGTAATCATCCAGAAATAGCCGTTAAAAATTATGAGTCAGTGCTGGCAGAAAATCCACGTGACGCTAAAGTCCAGCAAAAATTAGTGATTTTATATCAGAGACTTAAAGAAAATCAGAAGGCCTTGGCCTTACTTAAGAAGATGTTGAAAGAGGGTGATAATGCTTTTGCTTCTTATTATTATGCGCGTGTAACAGAAGATATGGGGCTGCCTAATATCGCTATTGAGCATTACCTAGAGCTGAATGAAAGTGCTGAGTATCAAGCAAAGTCTTTGAATAATCTGGCCGTTATTTTAGCCAAAGAAGGTAAAAATAACATAGCACAGAAATGTTTTTATACAGGCCTTAAGCGTTACCCTGAGAATACCTCATTACGTTATAATGCCGCGTTATCTCTTGCACTAAATCCTGGCGATGATTTGTCATTAGCGCATAAAATGAGATCTTTGCTTAAAAATTCAGAGAGCGTTGAGATAAGGAAACTTTTAGAGTTTAAAAATCAGGATACTAAAAGTAAGCGAGAAGACACAGAGGGCTCAAAGCAGTCTTCTAGTAATATTAAGATAGATGCAAATTTATTGAAAAGTATTCAACAACTTTGTGACAGTGAGAAAGTTTAACGAATGATCAATATTTTTCTTATCGGGTTGCTGAGTATTTTAGCAGGCAGCCTGCTTGCACGAATAATGAAAATGTATCCAGCCTATTTGCATTATGAAGCAGAAAAAGAATGCTATGAACATTTGCATTTAGAAATGCCCAAGGCTTTGAGGAAATTAGCATCACCGTGGAAGTTTTGGAATCATTGTTCAAGCTGCTCTAGCATCCAACCTTGGTATGGGGCTATCCCAATACTGGGTGTTTTTTTAAAACATAACTGTAGTGATTGTGCTCAAGGCTTGTCTTGGCGTGTTTTATGGGTCGAAGTGGCCTGTATTGTGGCGACTTCAATTCTTTATTACAAATTTGGATTGGGCTATCAGTTTTGGTTGGCAGTCATCTTTACCTATGGCCTCATTTTATTATTTGGAATTGATGTGATGTATCATCAGTTACCAGATCTGATTGTGATTTCATTACTTTGGATTGGGTTACTTGCATCACCTTTTACAAGTAGTGCATGGGCAGTAAAGTCTGCATTCTTTGGTTATGCCTCGACTTGGCTTATGGCAAAACTTTATTGGTTAATCCGACGCAAAGAAGGCATGGGGCATGGTGACTTTAAAATGTTTGCCATGGTGGGTGCCTGGGTCGGTCTTTGGGCTTTACTGAGCACGATGCTTATCTCATTAGTTTGTGGCGCAATTTTTGGAATTTTAAAGGCGGTGAAGACAAAAGATGCAAAAGTAGAATTTGCTTTTGGTCCTTGGATTGCACTTGCTGTTTGGCCATCGCTTTTTTATGGGGCTTATGGTTTGCATTTATTGGATGCAA
>CAXBFV010000339.1:0-1533 GCA_963974985.1 uncultured Gammaproteobacteria bacterium
TATAAAAGCTTTTTATAAAAAATATTACACCGCCAAGAATGCCATGATTACGATTGTTGGAAATCTTAGTAACGATGAGGCAAGAGCCATTAGCCAACGTATTTCACAAGGACTTCCTGAGGGTTCAATGGCTAAAGCTATTGCAATGCCAAAGAAAACTGAAAATACCCTCACTCTCCATACACCTTTCAAATCTCAACAAACTACAGTCTTAATTGGTGCTGTTGGCGTTAAAAAAGGTAGCCCTCTATTTTTCCCTCTCTTAGTCGGCAATCAAATTTTGGGCGGCTCTGGATTAAATTCTTTACTCTTTAATGAAGTAAGAAAAGAAAGAGGCCTCGCTTATGGTGCCAATAGTGGTTTCTCTACTTATGCTAATGCTGGCACATTTATCATGAGCACTAAAACACGTTCTGAAAAAACAGATGAAACCATAAAAGTAATGAACGAAACACTTCAAAACTTTGTTCAAAATGGCCCCACGCCAGAACAGTTAGATGCTGCAAAAAAATACCTTACTGGAAGCTTCCCCTTAAGTTTTGCAAATAATGCTAGCAAACTCGACATTTTAAATATGATTGCTTTTTATCATTTACCTAAGGGCTACTTAGATACTTATACCAAAAATATTGAACAAATTACTGGAAAAGATATTCAGGCAGCATTTAAAGAGGTGATTGCAAAAAACAAACTACTTACCGTAACCGTTGGAGATGCGTCTGAAGCCCCCAAACCAGACCCGCTTACTGATATTAACGTTAAGGTACCTTCTTCTGCTTCTTGATGAGATTTTATTTTGAAAAACCAAACTTTACGCATTATCGCTGGAAAATGGCGAGGACGAAAAATTATCTTTCCAGCCAATATCCCTCACTTACGCCCCACCTCTGATCGTATCCGTGAAAGTCTTTTTAATTGGCTGCAGAGCTCTATTCATAACACCACCTGCCTAGATCTTTTCGCAGGTAGTGGCGCACTAGGATTTGAAGCTTTATCTAGGGGTGCCGAACATTGCACTTTTATTGAGCAATCACCACAAGCACTAACAAGCCTTAAAAAATCCCAAAATTTATTCGATATAGATAACTGCCAATTCATACAAACAGATGCTTTTAAATTTCTTAAGCGCAATAAAAAACCCTATGATCTAATCTTTCTTGACCCACCATTTGATAAAAATTTATTGCCTGAAGTTTTGACACATATTATCCGACATAAAACCCTTCATCTTGACTCTCAGGTTTATATTGAAGTAGAGAAAAGTTTTGATTTAGAAGCACTTAAAGATAATTGGGAAATACTCAAGTCCAAAAAATCTGGTGACGTTCAATACGGCCTGATTAAACTTAAATTAAGTTAGTCAAAAAATAACCTAGCCAAATTTTATTTTTGGCGTTATTATCTGCAAAAATTTAGGTTGCCAAAACGGAAAACTTATATGTCATCAGTTCAAATCCTAGATAGTTTTTTGCTATTACATATCCTCTATATCATTGGTATCGTAGCTGAAGGCATGACCGGTGCCGTTGCTGC